>DATLKW010000457.1:0-3382 GCA_035538175.1 Gemmatimonadales bacterium
ACACGGAGTCGTCGAACGAGCCGACCACGGCCAGGAGCGGGGCGCCGAGCGCCAGAGAACGATCGCCCGGTGCCTGTCGTCTGCCGACGTCGAAGAAGCGGAGGATGAGGGGAGGTAGAGCGGCCTTTAGGGGTCCGAACGTGAGTGGTAACCGGGGATCCCATCCCGCGCCCGCCTCGCGGTCGCGCGCGTCCACCGGGCCAGCTCCCGCCGCGTATCCGGGTCCGCCATCTGCACCCGGTCTCCCTGCTCGATCAAGCTTGCGACCGTTTCGCGCATCATTGCGCCGTTTAGGGGGTGGAGCCACGCGCCCCCCTGGGCGGCTGCCCGCTGGAGGTCGGAGACTAGGGCCTCCGCCACCGGCGCGAAGGGGAAACGATGGGGGCGAGCGATAGCATCAAAACAGTGCGCGATCCTCGCCTGGGCCGGAGTCGGGCGAGGGGGCTCCGGTTGCGACGGTCGGGGAACAGCTTGACCTCGTCGTGGGCCTGAAGCAGCGCATCGCTACGCGCGCGTGGAACAACGCTGCGCCGCAGCGATCGTCAACACACGGTCGCGAGGATCGACCTTCGGGAGCGCCTGCGAGCGGGCGGCCAGGAGCTCCAGAGCGCTATCTGTGGTTCGGAATGCCCATCGTTGGGTGTTGCGCGACCACGGGGCGAGCACCGCGTACCTCGCGATCCGAAGGAGCTCGCTACGCGATGGCCCGTTCGGAGGGCCGTGCACGCCGCTGACACACGTTCCGCCATGAGTCAGTCCTTCGCCCTCCTTCGGAGCAAGCGGCCCAGGGCGAAGCCCGTGAGCGACGCAATCCCAGCCGCCCACGCGAGCTTCTTCGCCTGTGCGAACGCAACGAACTTCGTCTCGTCGCCGCTGATCTCCACGACGCCCACTGGCTTGGCGGCGATCCCACCCCCGGCGCCTTCAACGGCTTCGCTCGCCGCGGGCTCCTTGCTACCGTTTCCGCTCTGCGCCTTCCGCGTGCCGGTCCCGCCACCCAAGCCGTAGGCGACTTTGGCAACGGGGATGATCGTCTTGCCGTCGATCACCACGGGGTCGCCGTACACCGTCTTCACGCCAGCGCTCGCCCGCAGATGCTCAACCGCAGAATCAATCAGGTCTTTCGTGCTCATCGCCCCCCTCCTGAGGTGGACTCTGTCCCCAAGAAAAGCGGTTGCACCTGAAAGGAGTTTGAATCGGGCGTGAGCTCGCAGGAGGGCGCCCAAGGGGACGTTCAAAATCTGAGGACTGCTTCACGGGTTCTTCATGCGCGCTTGGTGCCCTCGGGAATAGCGTCGTGTTGTGACTCGGAACATCTTTCCTTGGCCCAGGAGCGGAACGTGAAGCGCTGGGTCTTCGGCGCCGTCGCGCTCGCGGCGAAGGGCGCCGTGGGTCTGGTACAGACGGGCCCCCCGCAGCACGTTCTCGGGCTGGAGCACTAGTCAGGCGATCGGCGATGCGGATGGCTCCGGCACGACTCACCTTTGACCAGGCACCGCTCCGCGTTTACTGGGAGCTGACCCGCGCCTGCGACCTCGCATGTCGCCACTGCCGCGCTGAGGCCGTGCGGGCGCGGCATCCGGGCGAACTGACGGGCGCTGAGGGCCTGCGCCTGCTAGAGCGGCTCGCCGCATTTGGCGATCCAAAGCCCCACGTCGTGCTTACTGGGGGCGACCCGCTCAAGCGGGCGGATCTCTGGGAGCTCATCGCTGCGGCCCGGGCGCTCGGGCTGGGGGTCTCCGTGGCGCCGAGCGCGACCGAGTTGCTACGGCCGGAGGAGATCGGTCGCTTTCAAAAGACGCGGGTCGAAGCGATTTCACTCTCCCTCGACGGCTCGACGGCGGCGCGGCACGATACGTTCCGCGGCATCCGTGGGACCTTCGCCCGAACGCTGCACGCCGCGCGAGTTGCGCGGGCGGTGGGACTACCGTTCCAGGTCAACACGCTCGTCGCCGAGCAGACTCTCGCAGACCTCGCCGCGCTCTACTTGCTGGCGAGCGAGCTCGGCGCGGCCCGCTGGAGCCTCTTCTTCCTCGTGCCGATGGGGCGGGGGACCGTCCTCGGGCAGATCAGCCCCCGCGACGCGGAGCAGGTGATGCGCTGGCTAGCCGAGCTCGGGGGTCGAGACGGCGCCCCGACCGTTACAACCACCGAGGCCCCGCACTTCCGCCGCGTGCTGCTCGAACGCCGTCGGTCGGCCGGCGGCCACGGTGCGGGTATCCGCGACGGCAACGGCATCATGTTCGTCTCGCACACGGGCGAGGTACAGCCGTCCGGCTTCCTCCCCCTGTCAGCGGGGAACGTGCGTACCGATGACGTCGTGACGATCTATCGCGAGTCGCCCCTCTTCCGCAATCTCCGGTGCCCCGACCGGTTCGCCGGACGATGCGGCCGCTGCGAATTCCGCGCGCTGTGCGGTGGCTCGCGGGCGCGTGCCTACGCGGCGAGCGGGGATCCGTTGGGGGAGGATCCGATGTGCGCATACCAGCCGCGGACGAGGAGACCCAGCGGACGAAGCGAAGCTTGAAAGAGAGGGGGCCGTGAGGGTCGCCGAACTGATGCGCACGAACGTGAAGACTATCAGCGCCGAAGCGACGGTCGCGGACGCCGTCACGATGCTCGCCCAGCTGCAGGTGTCAGCACTGCCGGTACTCGATCGCCACGGCCGCGCCGTGGGCGTCGTGTCGACCCGTGAAGTGCTCAGAGCCGAGCACTCCATGAAGAGCCCCCGGGCGCGCGACCGGCTGTTCGACGAGACGCCTGTACTCGAGATCATGGCTCCCTGGCCGGTCACGATATCGCCGGACGCCGACGTGCGCGATGCCGCACGGGAGATGCTCTACTTGGATGTGCAACGTCTCTTCGTCGAAGACCACCGCGCGTTATCGGCGTCGTCTCCCAAACGGATATCGTTGCGGCAGTGGCGACGCAGAAAGTCTAGATCGGAACGGTCAATACAGCGCCCCGTGCCCGCTGCAACAGGCGGGGGGCGACGCCGCTCGTGGCGTGGGTGCTTACGGGGCCGCCCCGGTGGTGACCGAAAACGAGGAGGCCAACGTCTTCGTCGCGGACCACTCGCAGAATCTCCGCCACGGGATCGCCGTGACAAACGACCCTGTCGTCTCCAGCGAGGGGCTCGGGCTCCCAGGAGCTCGCGCCCACGCTGACCGGCACGGCAGCCTCGACGTGGATGGCGCGCACCGGGGCCTCGAAGAGGCACGCGATGTGACGCGCCACGGTCATCACGTCCTCCGAGTCCGGGCCACCATCTACTGCCGCGAGCACCCGGCGAAATGTGCAGTGCCCGCGCGGCACGACGAGGCAAGGCACGCGGGCACGCCGCACGACCCCCTCGATCACCGCGCCCTCCCTCTCATTGGGC
>DATLKW010000458.1:0-11529 GCA_035538175.1 Gemmatimonadales bacterium
CATGCTTCCGCATACGACCTCCTCCATTGGGGCGCGCGCGGCGCCGTGATCGAACACCAGCTGACTCGGGCGCTAAGGCAGGAGGCGGGCCACCGAGACCCGTGATGCATCTTGCGCTAGGGTAGGGAGTTGCGCCGCCGGCGGGCGTCGCTGCGTGTCCGCCGGGACACGAGCGCACCAGGCCCGGCGTGTTGGGGCGGACACGGGCCTCTACATGAGGGTCGTGCGGCGCTCCCCGCAGCACGCGCGACGCGCGAGCCGTATGAGCGGTATCCCCCGGACCAACCGGTGGCGCTTGCGACTCGGCGCGCCCGCGACGGCTGACCGGCCTCGGCGGCCCGTCCCTTTGACCGTTGCCCGGACGCGGGGTCCTAGCCATCATGTCGAGCGCCGTCGTAGAGGTACGCCTTGCGAGAGCGCCGGCAGCAGCGGCGCCCCTTCCAAACCACCGTCGGTTCGGCCGTCTCTTCTCGGGGCGCCGCGCCGAGGGGCAGGAAGAGCGAGAACGGGAGCTAGAGGGGAGACAGGGGAGACGGGATGATTCGTGTCGAGCACATCGTGAAGCGATTCGGCGACGTCGCCGCGGTCGACGACATTTCCTTCGAGGTCGCGCGCGGCGAGATCTTCGCCTTTCTCGGGCCGAACGGCGCCGGCAAGACCACGACGATCAAGATGCTGACGACGCTGCTGCGACCGACGAGCGGCGCCATGCGGCTCAACGGACTCGATCCCGCGGCGCAGCAGGAGGCGGTACGACAACAGTTCGGCATCGTGTTTCAGGACCCGAGCCTCGACCAGG
The DNA here is from genome assembly GCA_035538175.1 of Gemmatimonadales bacterium. Taxonomy (GTDB): domain Bacteria; phylum Gemmatimonadota; class Gemmatimonadetes; order Gemmatimonadales; family GWC2-71-9; genus AG41. The sequence goes on from DATLKW010000458.1 coordinate 800, forward strand.
ACCTGACCGCCTGGGAGAACATGGAGGTGCACGGCGTCCTGTACCACGTGCCCCGCGCGGAACGCCGCGCCCGGATCGAGGCGCTCCTGCGGCGCTTCGAGCTCTGGGAGCGGCGCGACGGCCTCGTGAAGCAGTTCTCGGGCGGGATGCGGCGCCGGCTCGAGGTTGCCCGGGGCCTCTTACACACTCCGAAGATCCTCTTCCTCGATGAGCCGACCCTTGGCCTCGATCCGCAGAGCCGCAATCAGCTGTGGACCCACGTGAAGCACCTGAACGAGACCGAGCAGGTGACGGTCTTCCTCACGACGCATTACATGGACGAGGCGGATCGAGTGGCGCACCGCATCGCGATCATCGACCACGGCCGGATCGTGGCCATCGGGTCGTCGGGGGAGCTGAAGGCGCGCACCGGGACGAACTCGTTGGAAGAAGCGTTTCTCGCGTTGACGGGCACGTCGATCCGGGACGAGCGCGCGAGCGCCGCGGACCAGATGCGCCAGATGGCGCAGCTTTGGAGGAGGAGGTAAAGCCGTGGCCGCGATCTACATCCTGTGGTTGCGCGAGCTCAAGAAATACCTGCGCTCGCGCGTGCAGATGGTGGCGGGGCTTGGCCAACCGCTGCTCTATCTCGTGGCGCTCGGCTTCGGCTTGGGACCCGTGTTCGCCCGTGCGGGACGCGGCAGCTATCCCCAGTTCGTCGCCCCGGGCGTGATCGGGATGATGGTCCTATTCACGTCGGTCTTCTCGGGGATCTCCCTCTTGTGGGACCGGCAGTTCGGATTCCTAAAGGAGACGCTCGTGGCGCCGGTGCCACGGCTCTACATCATGATCGGGCGCACGCTCGGCGGGGCGACGGTCGCTCTGCTGCAGGGGACCTTCATGCTGCTCCTGTGTCTCGTCGCGGGGTTCCGGCCCGTGAGCATCGGCGCGCTCGGCCTGGGCTGGGTCTTCATGGCGTTGATCGCCATCGTGTTCGTCGCCCTCGGCGTATCCATCGGCTCGAGTCTCCAGGACATGCAGGGGTTCCAGCTGATCATGAACTTCCTTGTCATGCCCATCTTCTTCCTGTCTGGGGCCCTGTTCCCGCTCGAGGGCCTCCCCACGCCGCTCGCCATCGCCACGCGCCTCGATCCGCTGTCGTACGGCGTGGACGCCCTGCGGGGCGCCCTGATTGCCGCCTCGCACTACGGGCTCGTGACGGACCTGATAGTCCTCGTGGGGGTCGCCGTGGCGCTGCTCGTTCTGGGCGCGTGGCGGTTTTCGAAAATCGAAGCGTAGCGGGGGCCTGGGCGCCGGACGCGCGGGCGGCGGACGCGACCTGATTAGCCGCGGCTGATCTTGTGGCGGCGCATGATTTTTAGGAGGCTCGCGTGGTCGGCAAGACCGAGCGCCTGGGCCGTGCGCGTGATGTGCCACTCGTGGCGCTCGAGCGCGGCGACGACGATCTGGCGCTCGGCTTCCGCCTTGAGCGTCTGGAGGCTCGCCGGCGAACCCGCTCGGCTCGCTCCGGTCCCGGGCCCGGGGTGCTGGCGGATGTCGGTCGGGACGTCTCCCACGTCGATCACGTCGCCGTCCGCGGCGAGGATCATCCGCTCGAGCGCATTGCGGAGCTCCCGCACGTTGTTGCGGCGCCACTCGTACGCCATGAGGCACTCGAGGGCGGCGGGGGCGAGTCGCTTGGGCCGCATCCCGAAGCGCGCGCACGCGGCGGCGACGAGGTGGTCCGCGAGGGCGGGGAGGTCGGAGCGATGCTCGCGCAGGGGGGGCACCGCGAGCATGTGGACGTTGAGCCGGTACAGCAGGTCTTCGCGGAAGCGCCCAGCGGCGACGAGCGCGTCGAGGTCCCGGTTCGTGGCAGCGACCACCCGGGTGTCGACCGGGACGGTGCGCGTGCCGCCCAGGCGCGTCACCTCGCGCTGCTCGAGCACGCGCAACAGCTTCGCCTGGGCGGCGAGGGGGAGCTCGCCGATCTCGTCGAGGAACAGCGTGCCACTCGAGGCCGCCTCGAACGCGCCCTTACGCAGCCCGCTCGCACCGGTGAATGCGCCGCGCTCGTGGCCGAACAGCTCGTCTTCGACCAAGGTGTCGGGCAGCGCCGCGGCGTTCAGGGCGACGAACGCGCCGCCGGGATGGGGCCCGAGGCGGTGCAGCTCCCGCGCCACGAGCTCTTTGCCCGATCCACTCTCGCCCACGATGAGCACCGGGCTCGGGATCTTCGCCACGCGGGCGATCGCGTCGGCGAGCTGGCGCATCGCGGCGCTCGTGCCCACAAGCCCACCGTCTGTTCCCAGCCGCGCCCGGAGGGCGGCGACTTGACCCGTGAGCCGCGTGTGCGCGAGCGCGTGCTCCACTTCGCGGACGACTCGCTCGATCGGCTCCGCCTTGTCGATGAAGCTCGCCGCCCCCAAGCGGATCGCCTGCGTGCACCGGTCGTACGTGCCGGTTCCCGTGTAGACGATCACCGGGGGCCGCACCTCGCGACGCGCGAGCTGGCGCAGCACGTTGAAGCCGTCCAGGTCCGGCAACTCGAGGTCGAGGATGACGCAGTCGACCGCCTCCCGCTCCAGGACGTCCAGCGCCTCCCGCCCGCTCGCCGCGGTGAGCGTCTCGTACCCGCCCACGCGCTTCAGGTCGTAGGTGTATTGCTCCGTCATTGCAGGAACGTCGTCTACCACGAGCACGACGGTCATCCCGTGACTCCCGGCAACTCCACGATGAACCGACTGCCGGCCCCCGGTTCGGTCTCCACCCGCAAGGCGCCGTTCGCGTCCAAGACCAGGCGCCGCACGATCGCGAGGCCGAGCCCCGTGCCCCCGGGCTTGGTCGAGTAAAAACCCTCAAAGGCCCGGTCGAGCTCGGCGCGCGTCATGCCTTTTCCCGTGTCGCTCACCGTGATGCGCACCGTCGCCCGGCCGTTCGTCGAGGGGCCGGGGGCGGCCGCGACGGTGATCGTCCCAGGCCCCCCGTCGAGCGCATCGAGCGCGTTGCCCACGAGATTTTCGAGGATGCGTCGCAGCACGAGCGGGTCGGTCGCGCTACGGGGCAAGGGTTCGACAAGCTCGGTGCGGAGCTCGGCGCCCCGCCGGTCGAGCCGCCACACCGATTCCCGGATCACCTCGGCCGTGTCGCACACCCCAGCGACGGACGCGGGATAGAGTCGCGCGTAGGTGCCGGCGAGGCCCTCGAGGTATGCGATGCTCGAGTCGAGCGTGCGCTCGCGTTCGCGAAAGACCGTCGCCAGCCGCTCGGGCTCGCCGGCGGCGACCTGGGCGAGGTGGCGGACCACGTTGCGGATCGGCGTGAGCCCGTTCTTGACGTCGTGATTCACCTGCCGGGCCAGGTCGCCCATCGCGAGCCGCCGCTCCGCCTCCCGCAGCCGCCGGGCTCCGGCGCGCAGCCGCTCGATCATCGAGCCGAGCAGCCGGGTGAGCCGGCCGATCTCGTCGGGGCGCTCGCTCTCGAACGCCACGTCCAGCCGATCCCAGTCGATCGCGGCCGTCTGCCGGGCGAGCGCGGAGAGCGGCCTGCTGATGCGCAAGGAGAGCCAGCCTGCGAGCACGAGGGCAATCGCGCTCGCCGCGAGCACCGCTTCGAGAAACGTCACGTCCACGTCGTGTCGCAGCGCGGCGAGGGAGGCGAGCGAGTGGCGGACGAGGATACGTGCCTGCCGAGTCGCGCCCAGAGAGTCACCCTCCTGGATGAAGGGCAGCGACACCTCCCGCACCGCGGCGGCTGCAGTGTCGGCACCCCCCGCCGTAAGCGTGTCCGTGGGAAGCGCCACGGTCACCCCGAGCTCGGGGTCGGGCGTGAGGGCGACGAGCCGCGCCGAGTCGATAGCGAGCCCGCCCACGACGGTGTAGCGCCGTCCGGCGATCCGGAGAGAGTCGACGCGCGCGATCGCGAGTAGGGGTGCTTCGGGCGTGCGCGCTTCGACGAGGGCGAGGCCGCCCTCGGCGGCCGCGAGCGCCCGCGGCAGGGCGGGCTCGGGCCGGTCGTAAGCGTTGCGGAAATGTCCCGAGCTCACGACGCGACCCACGGAGTCCTGAATAACGAGCATCGCCAAACCGGCCGATCGCATCGCGGTGCCCGCGTAATCCAGCACGTAGGGGCGGTCGCCTCCTGCGAGCACGGCCGAGCGAAACCGGTCGTCGGCCGGGATCGCCTCACTGAGCGCCTCGAGCCGTCGGGCGATGACGGCGCCGTCGCGCGCGATGTCCGCGCGGATCACGTCCGCTTGGGCGGCGACGCGGCGCTCGTACTCCGCGGTGAGGCGATTCGCCATCACGACGCGGACCCGGAGGCCGAAGAGGACGAGGGGCACGAGCACCACGCCGCCGAACCCCGCGAGGATGCGGGAACGAAAGGTCATCGGACGAGGACGCGGGGGGTGCCACCCCAATCGAGCTCGAGGGCCGGGAAGCCGCGGCGCGCCACGGCGTGGGAGCGTACGTCGAGGAGGGGCGCGACTGACCCGTCCGCGCTCCACGGGGGGAGCTCGAGCGTGGCTCGGCAAACGTCGAAGACGCGGCGCCGGATGGGGAATACGTACGCCGCGTCCGCTCCGACGCGCACCGCGCCAGCGAACGCCCCCGGCGCGAGCCCAGCGGCCACGGCCCGGGTGCCGAGTGCCCCGAGGGCCACAATCCGCGCCGCCAGGTCGGCGGCGTTGCGGTCGGCCTGATCGTAGACGACGCGCGGTCGCGCGCCGGGCGAGGCGACGAGCTCCCGGTCCCCCGGCGGCTCGCACGGCCCCAGCTCGCGCACCCAGACCGACCCGCCGTCACTGCCGTCGGCGGGTCGGGCATCGAGATGCACCGCGTCGCGGAGGCCCTCCGCGCCGACGGCAACTGTCCGCTCCCCGCGGCCCGGGGCGAGCAGGGCGTAGCTCGTACTCCAGCCGAGCGGCAGGTCCAGGTATCCCGGTCGCGTCGCCGCGTAGGCGAGCACCGCGGGGTCGTCCGTGAGCACGAGGTCCACCGCCGCGTCCACCGCATCGCGGAGCCGGCCGCCGAGCGCGGTGACGACCCGAAGCGCCGGCCCCGCTCCCGGCCGCAAGGGCACGGCCCACACGATACCGCCCGTCGTCTCGCTGACCCAGTGGCCGCCGGTGCCGATCGGCCAGCCGCCGCCCGGCGCGCGCTTGGTCACGGCGAGCGCGGGGTCGGCGAGCGGCTGTACCGGGACCGTCGGCGGCCGCAGGCTCAGCACGCGATCGCCCTCGATCGCCACCGATTGCGCGAAGGCCGAGTCACGCAGTCGCCAGGCAGCCACGACGTCCCGGGCCGTCACCGGGGCCCCATCCCAGAACCGCGCATCCTCGCGCAGCGTGAAGGTCCAGCGGTCGGCGGTGCCGATCCACGATGCGGCGAGCCCGGGGAGCACGCGGCCGGCGCAATCGACGCGCAGGAGCGTCTCGTAGAGCTGTGCGAACACGAAGCGCTCGGCGTCGTTGCGGGCGAGGGGCGCGTGCGCTGGGTCGACGGGCTCGGCGAGCGCGATCGTCACCGTATCGCGCTTCTGCACCGGGCCTCCGGCGACGCGGCACACGGTGTCGGTCGGCGCCGCGCCCGCGGCGGGGAGCGCGGGGGCGGGCAGCGCCCCGGGCGGCGGGGCGCCGGCCCGACCCGGGCCGGTACCCCGGCACGCGACCGCAACTAGGGCGACGAGGAGCGTGTGGCGCTGGAAGGGCGTCATCGGCGTGGCGTGGGCGCTCGAGACCTTGCCCGAACGATACCCAGGCCGAGAGACGCGAGCCAGGATGCGGCCTAGGAGCGCGGCTTGCGGTCCATCAGCGCGAGAATGTTCCCTTCCGAATCGTGGAAATCCGCGAGCCACAACTCGTAGTCCGCCGCCCGGTGCACGAGGTGCGGAGCGGTGATGAACTCGACACCCCGCTGACCCAACGTCGTGTGGGCCGAGGCGATGTCGGGCACGAGGTAGTAAACGAGCGACGCTGGGTGGTCGACTTCAGGGACGTCGGGGAGGCCGAGCATCACGGTCGTGGGGCCGCACTGAAAGAACGCCATGCGAGGGACTTGAAACAGGAACGGCATGCCGAGCGTGTCGCGGTAGAACTGGACAGCGCGGTCGAGCTCGCGCGCCCGGACGAAGATCTGGCCGATCGCGGCGAGGCCGAAAGATGGGGGCTTCGGGGCCATGCGGACCTCCGAAAGAGGTGGCGGGACGGCGACCCTAGCGGCTCGGCTGTTGCTGGGTGAGGCAGTGCAGGGTGCCCAAGCCCCACACCAGGTCCACGGCGTGGATGCCCACCACCGGCCGGTCGGTGACGAGCTCGGCGAGCGTGCCGAGCGCCCGACGATCGTTCGGATCGTTGAAGGTCGGGACGAGCACGGCGGCATTCGCAATGTAGAAGTTGGCGTAACTCGCGGGCAGGCGCTGCCCGTCGAAGTGAAGGGGCGCGGGCATCGGCAGGTCGACGACCTCGATCGTAGAGCCGTCCTCGAGGCGCATCCCCTGGAGACGCTCGCGGTTTTCGGCCAGGGGACGGTAGTTCGCGTCGCGCGGGTCCGATTCCCGGCACAGGACGACGGTGCGGGGGCCTACGAAGCGGCACACGTCGTCCACGTGCCCGTGCGTGTCGTCCCCCGCGATCCCCGCCCCGAGCCAGAGGACGTTCGACACCCCAAGGTAGTCCCGGAACATCCCCTCGAGATCGGCGCGTGAGAGGCCGGGGTTGCGCACCTGGACTGCGGAGTGAAGGAGGCACTCCTCGGTCGTCACGAGCGTGCCCCGACCGTTCACGTCGATGCTCCCGCCCTCGAGCACGACGGCTTGCCCGCCGACGCGCGCCGGCATCAGGGGGAAACCCAGTCGGGTCGCCACGCGCTCGGGGATTTGGTCGTCCGCCTTCCAGTCGGGATACTTGGCCCAGGCGTTGAAGCGAAACCGCACGATGGCGAGCTCGGGCCGTGGCCGGTCGCGCCGCACGAAGAGCGGCCCAAAGTCGCGGGTCCAGCTGCGGTTGGTGGGGGCGCGGAAAAACTCGACACGCGCAGCGTCCACACCGGTCCGGTCGAGCGTGCCCCTGACCTTGCGCTCCTCGTCGACCGAGCGCACGACTATCCGCACGAGCTCGCCCGGAGCGAGCGCCCGCACGATCTCGGCGTAGACCCACACGATCGGCCCGAGCTTCCCGGGCCAATCGCTCGCGTTATGAGGCCAGGCGAGCCACGTCGCGTCGTGCCGCTCCCACTCGGCGGGCATGCGGAACCCCCGGGCCGCGGGGGTCGTCACGGTGGGCATCGGAGGACGGAGCGGGAGGGGGGAGCGCGCCTACGCCGGATCCAAGTAACGGCTGGCGATGCCGCCGTACGCGTCGATCCGACGGTCCCGCAAGAACGGCCAGCCCCGGCGCACCTCTTCGATCCGGGCGAGCTCGATCGTCCCCATCACGGTCGCCTCCCGGTCCCCCGGCGCCTGGGCCACGATTGTCCCGAACGGGTCGGCGAGGAACGAGGAGCCCCAGAACTCGAGCCCCGCCCCGTCGCGCCCCGCGGGCCGCTCGTGGCCAACGCGATTCACCGCCGCCACGTAGCAACCGTTCGCGATGGCATGGCTGCGCTGGATCGTCCGCCAGGCGTCGAGCTGCTCAGGACCGTGGGTCTCCTTCTCCTGCGGATGGAAGCCGATGGCGGTCGGATAGAAGAGCACGTTGGCGCCCTGCAGCGCGGTCAGGCGCGCGCCCTCGGGATACCACTGATCCCAGCACACGAGCGCGCCGATCCGCCCGACCCGCGTGTCGAAGGCCCGAAAGCCGAGGTCTCCGGGCGTGAAGTAGAACTTTTCGTAGTAGGCGGGGTCGTCGGGGATGTGCATCTTGCGGTAGGTGCCGACGATGCGTCCGTCCGCGTCGATCACCACGGCGCTATTGTGATAGAGCCCGGCGGCGCGGCGCTCGAACACGGGAGCGATCACGACGACGCCCGTCTCCCGCGCGACCCGGCCGAGAGCTTCGGTGCTCGGACCGGGCACGGGCTCCGCGAGGTCAAACAGAGCCGCGTCTTCCTGCTGCGCGAAGTACTGCGATCGAAAGAGCTCCGGCAGGCACACAAGCGCGGCGCCCGCCGCCGCCGCCTCCCTGACCTTCGTCAGCGCCTTGTCGAGGTTCGCGGCTGGAGCGGCCGCCATCGCCATCTGCACGAGTGCGACGCGGAAGGTCGCTGGGGGCGCTGGGGGCGCTGGGGGAGTCATTGCGGGAGAACAGTACAGGGCTCACTCGGCGGGCGACAGACCTCGTCGCCCGGGCCGCGGACGGTCTATCGCTCGATGCGGTAGCCGGCCTTCCGCACGGTGAGGATGTGGCGCGGCGCGGCGGGATCGCCTTCGAGCTTGCGGCGCAACCCCGCCACGTGCGTGTCCACCGTGCGGCTCAGCACCGCCGCGCTGTAGCCCCAGACTTCGGTCAGGAGCTCCATGCGCGTCGCCACCGCTCCCCGCCGTTGCAGGAGCGCGAGCAGCAGGTCGAACTCCTTCGGGGTGAGCCCCACGGGCTGACCGTTGCGGAGCACGGTGCGCGACGCCGGGATCACCTCGATCGACCCGAAGTGCTCGGGCGGCGGCGCGCCGTCGCCGGTGGGCGCGACGCGACGGAGCAATGCCTCCACACGGGCGAGCAGCTCGAGGACGCCGAATGGCTTGGTGACGTAGTCATCCGCCCCGAGCCGGAGGCCGCGGACCTTGTCGGCTTCTTCGCCCCGCGCCGTAAGGATTAGCACCGGCATACGCCGGCCCTCGTCGCGTAACGCGCGCAGCACGCGGTAGCCGTCGAGACCCGGGAGCATTAGGTCGAGGATGATCAGGTCGGGAAGTCCCGAGCGCGCGCGGGCGAGCCCCTCGGTTCCGTCCTCGACCACCTCGACTTGGTAGCCCTCGATCTCGAGGTTGTTGCGCAGCCCGTAGGCCAAGTCGGGATTGTCCTCGACGACGAGGATCCGCGTCATGTCGCGGCTCCGAGGTCGGCGTGGATCGGCGAGGTGCCCGGGACCCTCTCAGGGGCGGCCTGGAGCGGTAACTCCAGCACGAAGCACGCGCCCGCGCCCGCGTGTGCGTCGTCGACCCACGCCCGGCCTCCGTGCAGGGCGACGAGTTCCCGCACGACCGAGAGGCCGATCCCCGTGCCCGCCACGGCAGAGCCGCGGTCGCGCTCCAAGCGCCAGAAGCGGTCCCACACCCGCTCGCGGTCGGCGGCCGGAATCCCGGGCCCCTCGTCCTCGACGCGGATCCGCGCCCGGCCGTCGCTCGCCTCCAGGCCGACCGTGATGGTCTGCGCGGCCGGGCCGTACTTGACGGCGTTGTCGAGCAGGTTCAGGAGCATTTGCCGTAACGCGTCGGCGTCCACCGGCGCGACCAAGCCCTCCGCCAGTTCCGTGCGCAGGGTGGCGCCGCGGGCGGCGGCGAGAGGCGAGAACGCCTCCACGGCCTGCCGCACCAGCACACCGAGTGGCGCCGGCGCGGGGGACAGCCGCGTCGCCTGCCGCTCGGAGCGCGAGAAGTGCAACAGGTTCTCGACGAGGTGCGTCAGGCGGCGCGCTTCCTGATCGATGATCTCGAGCGAGCGCAACCGTTCGGCCGCCGACCGCACGCGGCCGAGGAGCAGCGTCTCGGAGAACATGCGAATCTGGGCGAGCGGGGTCCGGAGCTCGTGCGACACCCCCGACACGAAATCGGTGCGCAGCCGCGCCAAGTCATACTCCCGCCAGAGCTGCAGGAGCGCGGCTACGACGAGCACCGCCGTCAGGGCGAGCAGGGCGACCAGCATCGGCACGTTCGAGCGTGGCATGCCGCCGATCACGAGCTTTGGTGCGAGGTCGGGCCGCAGCGCGACCTGAACGCGGAGGCCACCCATCATCGGATGTTCGAACGAGTCGCGCGCCGCGAACGTGGGGAGATACTGAACGTGGGAGCGGTACAGCTCGCGGCCATCGGCCGCCGTGACGATCGTGGAGCTGACCGAGTCCTCGGTCACCTCGCCAGTGATCGCCTTCGGCAACATGGGATACTGCTCGCTCTCGGCCTTATACAGCGGCTCGAGCCCGCGGGGATCCTCCTCGAGACCAACGACGGTCCGGGGGGCGCCGGCTTTGTCGTTCACGACGGTGTAGACGATGGCCCGGGGCGTGGTGTCCACGGTTCGCACGATCGCGCCCACGTGCTCTTTCGGGTCGTACACCGTCCGGCTGTGCAGCGGCAGCGTGTCCCGCAGCCACTTTCGCACCGCGGCCGAGGGAGTCCCGCCGGCCGTTTCGAGGTGGGCGCTCCGGAGGTCGTAGCGGAACGTGTAGCGCGCGAACTTGCGGAAGTCGGGCGCGTGCGGTTGGGTGGTGGCGGGCAGATGGCTCGGCGCGGGAAGGGGGACGTTCGGAAGCGTGGCCTTGGCCCGCGCGAGCGCGTCCGTGGCCGGCGAGAACGCGTCGTAGTAGAACGACATCTCGGTCCGATTGGCGAAACGAGCGGCGGCGAGGCGCGCGTAGTCGTGCAGCACTCGTTCCGCCGTGGCCTTGTGCCCGAGAAAGTTTCGGTACGCTTCCAAGGCAATCACGCCCGCCAGCACGAGCGTAAGCACGAGCAACACGGCGATGAAGGCGCCGCGGGGACGGGGAGGTCGGGAGCCGAGCTTCACGGGACGAGAGAAATGCACCGCGTGACGGACGCTTGCAAGGTACTCGTCGAGGCAAGGCGTGTCCCGGCGGTTTACCGTTTTCTGACGTCCT
>DATLKW010000459.1:0-23160 GCA_035538175.1 Gemmatimonadales bacterium
CAGAAGTTCGTCTTCATCACGACTGTCGCGGCCGCCTGCGGCCTCGCGCGCTCGCCGATCGGCCCGCTTCGCGACACCCCCCTCGGTCAACGCCTCCTCGAGCGCGCGGCGCGAGAAGTCGTCGCCGTTGGGCGCGCCCGCGGAATCGCCCTCCCCGAGAACGAGCTGGCGCGAGTCATGGGCGTGATCGCCGGACTCCCGCCCGCCACGAAACCGAGCTTCCTCGTGGACCTCGAGGCGGGACGGCCCACGGAGCTCGCGATCCTGAGCGGCGCCGTGTCGCGCTTCGCCCAGGAGGCGGGGATCGAAACCCCCGTGCACGATACGGCTGCGGTGGCGCTCGCGGCGCGATGAGACCGCCGACCAGCCGCCCCGGTGGCGGGAGCGACGTTTACCGGGGTGGGTGTCAAGGCTGATCGTGCTGCTGCACCTCGCAAGGCCAACCCTCCCGACGGGCGGCCGCTCGCGTCAGAACAGCTCGAGCTGATCGACGCTCAAGCTCCTGAGCGTCTCGAGCATCCGCACCATTGCCCAGGTGTCCCGCTCGCAATAGCGCAGCAACGCTTCTCGCAGCGCCGCGCGCTCGCCCGCCGGGGTGCGCTCGCTGTCGAGCATGAGTCGCTGCAACTCGACCGTCGCCACTTCGCCGTCCTGCACCTTCAAGTCGGCATACGAGAGGCCGGGCACGAGCGCCGGCAGGGTCCGCTTGATGCTGAACCGGCCGCCGAAGTCGGGGTGGTACACGTGGTTACGCACGGTGGGCAAGAGGTCCACGAGGCGTCGTTCGATCCGCTCGAGCTCCTTGGCGAACCGCGGCACCGCCTCGCGGAGCTGGCGCAGACACTCACGCTCGAAGCTCGCATAGTACGCCACGACCCGCCGCGCCCCGGCGCACGCCGCGACCAGCGCTTCGGCCAGCGCGGGCCGGGGATCGTCCGGCGTGTCCGCGATCCATTCGTGGTGCAGCAGCGGCCCGCCGCGCCGCTCCTCCTGGTGCACGCTGAACTGCACCGGCACCTGCTGCCAGGGTCGGCAGCCCGACCACCGCGGAATCGCCAGGCTCACCGTCTCGAAGTCGAGAAACGCGAGCGGCGAGGCGAACTGGGCGAGCGCCTTCGCGAGCGAGGGCTCGACGACCATCCGACCCGTCTGCACGGCCTTCACCTGCCGGGCGTGGATTGCCGAGAGCTCCAGGTCCGAGGGAACGTCGTACAGCGTCGCGACGCCGTCAGCCTCGAGCTCGCTCGCCCGCTTGCGGTCGATGCGGTACAGGCTGCTCACGTGGTGGTCGGGCAGCTTGGGCCAGCAGCGCGCGGTGAACGGGCATTCGTACGGCCTCGAGCAGTGCTCGCCGATCGGGACATCGGGGAGCGGGCCTTCGAGCATTGCCTGCTGGGCCGCGAGCTCGTCGGGGACCCCGAGCAGGGCGGCCTCCACGAGCGGTGACACGTCCTCCCGGCGGAACAGGTTGGAGAGATCGGGATAGCGGCATTCGCCGTTCAGATGCATCACCTCGGCCCGCTCCACCTGGAGCCCGGCGCGCCGCAGCACGTGCACCTGCACCGCGACGTCCGGCAGGTGCTCGGGCTTCTGACTGTTCGAAGCCTTGACCTCGATCACCCCGTACCCGCGCGCGGTCCGCTCCAGGATGTCGACGCCTACGTACGTCTCGTCGGCGAGAAACCACGCCTCGTAGATCGCCGGCGGGGAGCGCTCGAGCGCCGCCCGGGTCGCCGCGACCTTGTTGTCGTACTGGTAGAAAGGGAGGTCGATCAGCTCGCCCCCCGGCACCTCGCGGCGGGCGCGCTCGCCGACCTGGTGCCCCTGCGCGAACAGGTTCTGCTCGCCGAGGGTGGGGACGAGCTCCGGGGCGTCGGGGTCATGCACCCGCCACCAGAGCTGCTTGTGACATTGGAGGCCGTTCAAATAGCGGGACTTGGAAAGGCGAACCGGCTTCGAGGCCATGCCACAACAGTAACGCGGCATTCGACGGTCGTGGACCCGCTCGCGCCTGCGCCCGCAACCGGTCGAGGCATGACTCCCGAGCGTGGAAGACCCACCAGGAATGAGGGTCGCCCCCCTCGAACGGGTTGTTGACTCGGGCGGCCGTCGCTCGCTAGGCTTCGATCCATGGCCGGCCTCGTCCCGCTCGTTCCGATGCGCGCGAATTGCCCCTGCGCCTGTTGCGGCGCGAGGGCTCGCGCCCGCGATCGAAGGCGTGGGATGTAAGGCGTAGCTGTCGACCCGCAGTAAGACCGACGCCCCCGCGCTGCAAGGCCGCAAGCGCGGGGGCGTCGTCGTTCGAGAGGAGTGCGCGGAATGGCTGTGCTCGTTGCCACGGGGAAGCTCTTGCTTGGCGTGGCGAGCGCCGGGTTCGGGGCGTCGCTCGGCTTTGCCGTGAAATACTGGTTGGAACAGCGCGAGCGCTTGAAGGACTAACCGGGCACCGGGCTACCGGAGGGTGATCGGGATCGGGACCCGCGTCTCGCCCCAAGCGAGGTCCAGTACTGCGCGGTCGGCTTCCACTACGGGGAAATAGAAGACGAGGGTCTCGAGGAACGGCCCCGCTTCGGGCTTCGCCTTGACGCGCAGAGCGTCGCGCGCTTGGCCGGGGTAGGGGACGTGCCAGACGTCCGTCGCCGAGCTGAAGATTAGCGTCCACTGCGCCGGGTCCGGGATCGCCCAGACGCTGTATTTCCCTGCCTTCAAGGGTTGTCCCGCGACCTGGACGTCGCTGCTGAAGGCGATCGTCGTGGCCTGGTCGGCGCCCGGGCACCACACCCGGCCCCACGGGACGAGGCCGCCGAACAGCTGGCGCCCGCGGGCGCTCGGCCGATTGTAGACGATCGTCACCTCCGTCGCCCCGATGACCTGCATCACGCTCGCGTGCTGGCTGGGACGCGCCTGCGCCGAGAGGGTGGGCCAGGGCCCGAGGACCAGGAGGATCCCGAGCGGCCCCGCCAACGGCCTCGCGCGCACCCGCGTGGTCACCCGGGCTCCGCGATCACGGGGTTGCGGAGCGTCCCGACGCCCGGGATCTCCACTTCCACCACGTCGCCTGCCTGAAGCGGGCCGACGCCCGCCGGGGTCCCCGTCGCGATCAAATCGCCCGGCTCGAGGGTCATGACGTGCGAGACGGCGGCGACGAGGGCGAGAATCGAGAACACCATGTCGCGCGCTCGGCCGTGCTGGCGCTCGGCGCCGTTGACCCGGCACCGCACCTCGAGCTCGTCGAACCGGAGCGGATCGATGGCGACGACGCGGGGCCCCAGGGGACAGAACGTGTCGAACCCCTTCGCCCGGGTCCACTGCTCGTCGGTCTTCTGAAGGTCGCGGGCCGTCACGTCGTTCACGCAGGTGAGCCCTGCGATGGCGGCGCCTGCCTGCGCCTCGGTCGCGCGCCGTAGCCGGCGCCCGATCACGACGCCGATCTCGCCCTCATGCTCGACCTGCCGCGACTCGGGCGGCAGCACGATGGCCTCGCCGTCCTGGATCACGGCCGTGGCGGGCTTGAGAAACAGCAACGGCCGCTGGGGGACGACGTTCCCCATCTCGGCGGCGTGGTCTCTGTAGTTTCGCCCGACGCCGATGATCTTCCCCGGCCGCGCGACGCTCACCCGCGCGCCAGCTCGGCCAAGGCGGCGACCGCCTGATCGAGCTCGTCCTCGGTGTTGTAGTAGTGGGGCGAGAACCGCAGCGCGGTCGCGGCATGCTTCTCGTCCATGTCGAGCACGCCCGACGCCCGGGTGGCCGAGCTCGTGTTGATCCGCCGCTCGCGCAGACGGAGCTTGAGCGCGGCGGCGTCTTGCCCGCGCACGTCGACGGTCACGATGGCGCAGCGCTCGCGCCCGCGGTCGAGCACCCGGACCCCCGGGATCTCCCCCAGCCGCTCCCGCAACCGCGCGGCGAGCCGCCAGGCCCGCGCGGGCCCCGCGGCACCCACGCCGAGCGCGTAGCGGGCTGCCTCCCCGAGCCCCAAGACCAGGGCGTAGGCGAACTCGAAGTTCTCGAAGCGGCGCGCCCCCGGGGCCAGCCGGAACCGGTCGGGGTCCGTCCAGTCGGCCCCGTGCATGTCGAGGTAGAGGGGAAACGCGCCCCGCTCGAGCATGCGGTCGGAGACGTAGAGAAAGCCGATCCCGCGGGGACCGCGCAGGAACTTGCGACCGGTGGCGCCCAGGAAATCGCACCCGAGCGCCTGCACGTCGACCGCCATTTGGCCGACGACCTGACAGGCGTCGATCACGTACGGCACGTTGAGCGCGCGGCACACCGCCCCGACGGCGTGGGCGTCCTGCACGAGGCCGGAGTTGGTCGGCACCCAGCTCACGGCCACGAGGCGGGTGCGCGGATGCTCGGCCAGACGCCGGACGCTCTCAGGGTCGACGCCGCCTTCGGGGAGGTCGTCCGCCCGCACCGTCTCCACGCCGGCGCGCTGGGCGAGCGACAGATACATGAGCTGGTTCGACGGGTAATCGGTCCGCGTCGTGACGATGCGGTCGCCCGGGCGGAAGTCGAAGGCGGAGAGCGCCTGCGCGAATGCCACGGTCGCGTTCTCGACGAGCGCGATGTTTTGCGGTGCGGCGCCGAGCAGTCGCGCCAGGAGCTCGTACGTCTCCCGTCGGCGCGGCGCGACTTCGTCCTCCGCCTCGTAGCCGCCAATCGCGGCCTCGCGCTCGAGATGCGCGGTCAGGGCGTCGAGCACGGGGCGCGGCATCAGGGCGGCGCCCGCGTTGTTCAGATGGATCACGTTGCTCGAGCCGGGCGTGTCACGCCGCCAGCGGTCGAGCTCCGCCGGCCCTGCGTCGGCAGTCGTGGAGGTGGCCATGGAGAGGGAAAGCTGGGGGGCCGGCTGACGAGACTCAAGCCGGGACGCGCGCAGGGCCGGGCTGCGCCCCCGGGGTCTCACGCGAAGAGGTGCCTCAAGACGAACCACACGTTCGCCGGCCGCTCGGCGAGCCGCCGCATATACCAGGGGAACCACGCGCTCCCGTAGCTGATGAGCACCCGTACCCGGCACCCTGCGCGCGCGAGCGCCTGCTGGTCGCCCGCGCGGATGCCGTAGAGCATGTGAATCTCGTAGGCGTCGGGGCGCACGCCGAGGCGGGCGGCGTCGTCGCGGATCCGGGCGATCATCGTCGGGTCGTGGGTGCCAAAGACGGGCCGAGCACCGAGCGCGTGCTCGAGCAGACGGCCCGCGAGCCGGAGGTACGCCGCGTCCACATCCCGCTTGCGCGGGAACGCGATGGCCGCGGGCTCGTTGTAGGCCCCCTTCACGAGGCGGACCGAGACGCCCGCGGCGAGGAGCCCCTCGAGATCCGCGGGCGTGCGCTGCAAGTACGCCTGCAGGCACACGCCGACCGGCACCCGGCTCGCGCGGACTTCGCGCACCAGGTCGAGGGTCGCATCGACGTAGCGGGACTCCTCCATGTCGACCCACAAGAACGACCCCATGCCCGAGGCACGGTCCGCGAGGGTCGCCACCGCGCGCACACAGGCGGTGCGGTCCTGCTCGAGCCCGAGGTGCGTGAGTTTCACCGAGAGCTGCGCATCGAGGCCGCGGCTCCGCACGCGCTCGAGCGCGTCCAGGTAGTGGTCGCGCACCCGGGCCGCATCCGCGACGCTCGCGACCTGCTCCCCCAGCTGCGTGAGCACGCTCCCCAGCCCGCGGGGCGCGAGGTCCGCAGCGGCCGCGAGGGCCGCGTCGAGATCCTCCCCGGGGAGGAAGCGTCGCACGGCCCGACGGAAGAACGGCAGGCGCCGCAGGGCCTGGGCGAGGCGGGCGCTGCGCGAGCCGCGTAACAGGAGGCGACGCGCGAGGGACATGGGCCGAGAAGAGACAGCCTCCAGCGAGCCGGAGGAAGGGGCGGGCGGGGGCGGGCGGGGGCGGGCGGGGCGAAGGGGGGAGCCCCCGTTGCGCGCAGGACTGCAGAGATGATACACTTGTATCATCACTATGATACTACTGCGGTGGCTCACGTCGGCGTGGCGTGCGCTCGCCCACCCGCCCACGCCGCGCCCCGGCCCCTGGGCGCTCCGCGCCTACGCCGCCCTGGGCCGCCACGGCGCCGGAGACGCGGAGCTCGAGCCGCGGCTCCGGCTCCTCGTGCGGCAGCTCGCCGCCGAACTCTCCGGCTGTCGCTGGTGCATCGAACGCGGTCGCCACGGCTGGCGGCAGGCGTTCCTCCCGCTCGAAGATCTCCGGGCGGTGCGCCACCACGCGAGCGCACCCGCCTTCTCCCCGCCCGAGCGCGCGGCCCTGGCGTTCACGGAGGCCGTATCCCGCTACCGCGATCGTGAGGGCGGGATCCCGGCGGGCGTGCTCGCCGAGTTGCGCCGTCACTTCTCCGAAGATGCCGTGGCGGCCCTCACGCAGCTCGCTGCGGGCGAGCATTTCTTCGACCGCTCACGTGGAGCGCTCGGGGCCGACGCCCTCGACTCCGGCGCGAGCACCGGCGCAGCAGCGAGCGAGACCCGCGTCCCGTCCGAGCACTCGGCGCTGCGGCACCTGTGGTGAGATCCCGGGCCTCGGCGCGCGCCGGCCCCCCGCCCCCGTCTCCCGGAGGGCGGTGGCTCCTCCTCATTCACCACCTGCCGGCGAAGCCGGACTACGTTCGCGTGAAGGTGTGGCGGCGGCTGCAGCGGATCGGCGCCGTGGCGCTCAAGAGTTCGGTCTATGTGCTGCCCTATACCGCCGAGGCCAGCGAAGACTTTCAGTGGGTGCGACGCGAGGTGGTGGCGGCGGGTGGCGAGGCGTCGGTCTGTCAGGCCGCGTTCCTGGACGGCTTGTCGGACGCGCAGGTGGAAGCGCTGTTTCGCGCCCAGCGCGACGCCGAGTACGCCGAGTTCACCGCCCGAGCGGAGGAGCTTGGCGGTGACCGTGGGGGACGCGATGCCCCATCCGGGCGGGAGGTTGCGGGTGAGCTGGCGCGGCTCGAACGGCGCTTCGGCGAGATCGTCGCCGCGGACCACTTTGGAGCAGCGGGGCGCCGCGCGGCCACCGAGGCGCTCGCCCGAGCGCAGGCGCGACTGCGCCGCCCGGCGGCTCGGCCGAGACCGGGCTCACCGACCGGTGCACGACCCTCGCGCGGCCATACCTGGGTCACGCGCAGCGGCGTGCACGTGGATCGGATCGCGAGCGCCTGGCTGATCCGCGGCTTCATCGACCCGGAAGCCCGCTTTCGGTTTGCGGCGCCGGAGGACGATCAGCCGAGGGGGGGCGAGCAGCGTTTCGACATGTTCGCCGGCGACTTCACCCACGAGGGAGACCGCTGCACCTTCGAGACGCTGCTCGATCGCTTCGGGCTCGCCGAGCCGGCGCTCGCCGCCATCGGCGAGGTCGTGCACGATATCGACTGCAAGGACGGGAAGTTCGGGCGGGCCGAGACGGCGGGTGTGGAGCGGGTGATCGCGGGGATCGTGCGGCGCGAGGCGAGCGACGACGCGCGGCTGGCGCGGGGGGCCGCGCTCTTCGACGAGCTCTACGAGGCGTTCGGGGGAGGCGCGCGACGCTCGCGCGCGGCGCCCCCCCGCGACCGCTAGGCGTCCAGCATCAGCCCACGGCCGCCAGAATCGCGGCCTCCACGCGACGCTCCCCGCCGATGCGCCGCTCGGGGCCCGTCCAGGCCGTCGTCCCAACCAGGGCGAGCCGGCGCCGATCCGCCGTGCCGCGACGGTCCGCTGCCGCCCGCGCAAGCACCTCACCCGTCATGACTTCCGGAGGCAGGGGCCGGAACGACGACCACTCGTCCCGGAACCACTCCCGCGACGCGCGCACCGCCGCCGCGGCCGCTTCCTCGTTCTCGAGCAGCGCCACCCAGGTGAGGACGTCGTTGCCCTCGTCCAAGAGCTGCGAGGAGACGAACCCCGGAATCCCGCGCAGCAGGGGCATGAACCCCTTCTCGGTAAAGCGGGCCGCCTGCGCCACGGTGCCTAACCGGACGCGGTACCGCCTGATCACGCCGTGCATGAGCCTCCCTTGCCGCAGTCGTACATGCGTACAGCCGTCACGAACGCCGGTTCCACATCACCGCGCTCCACGACTGCGCGCCGGCGTGGGCTCGACGCCGGACGGTCAGGGGAACACGGTATGGCGTGGACGCCACAAGCAACATCGCACCGCACGGCCGCCAAGGGAAGCGCCACGCTGTCCCACGGCCGACCGCAGCCTCGAGGGGACTCGCGCGCCTGCCACGTGCGCGAGTCCCCTCGGGCTCGTCATTCACCCTTCGACGATAATGAGGTACTTCGAGGCCGCCCAGAATTTCGCCGTGTCGGCGATCTTGATCGTGTGTCCCGTGAGCCGGCCGTCGTGGTCCGGCGGCGAGTCTAGTGCCGAGGTATCCTGGCGCGACACGATCCGGTATTCCTTGTCGGACTCCGGCAGCGGCAGCTGGCTCAAGTTACGCCGATCGACCTGCGTGAAGTCGGAGGGATCGAGGTTGCGGGACGGGACGATCGTCCTGCCGCTCTTCCAGAGGACGAACAAGAAGCGGGCACCCCCCACCTCCTGGATGATCCCTTTCTTCTCAAGCTCGTCCTTGGTCCCCACCACGTAGTACACGGTGTTGACGATGGTGGAGATGTTCTCGAGCGTGTCCTTCAACGCCGTATTCGCGGCGGTGAGCGTCTCCACCTGCAGATTGAGCGCGTCGATCGTCTCTTTCTGGTTCTGGATCACGCCCTGCAGGTTCTGGAGCGTGGACGCCAGCTCGTTGCGCAGGCTATCGGAGATCGTCGAGAGCTCCTTGACGTGTTGCTCGCTCTGCTTCAGGCGCGGCTCCAAGTCCCGCACCCGCGTGGCGACGTAGCGGATCTTCTGGATGAGCGTGTCGCGCGATGCGCGCAGCGGCGACTCGCCAGAGATCCTGAGCTGCTTGGCGGGAACATTCACCTTCGAGAGTTCCCGACTGACCTCGCTCACGAGACGCGTGTTCTCGGCGACCTCCTGCATCAGGCGGTCGCGCTCGCTCGACGCCTGGGTCAGGCTGTCAATGCGCGCCTGGACCTCCGGGGTCGGCCCCTGCCTGCAACCCACGCCGACGAGCAGGGCGACGGACAGCCACGCGCCGCGGGTGAGGAGACGGCTCGTGCAGATCATGTGTCCAATCCTCCTAAGGGGTGCCAAACGGATCGGCGGCTGTCGGGCGCGACCAACCGCACTGATGCGAATTGCTACACCGGAGGGCGTGGCCCGGTTCGGCGCCCGGGGCCGCGTGTTCCCTCCAGCATGATGAGCCGCCATCTTGGGACGCAACGATGGATATCACTGAGGATTGGGCCATTTGGGCCGATCGACCCGGTCCGGGTCCCAGTCCCGCCCCCGCCGTCCCCAGCCCAACCGCTTCCCCGACTCCCCCCACCTATCTCCTGTCGCGCTGGTTGTTCCTGCGATTGGTCGGCGTCACCTACATGGTCGCCTTTGCGTCGCTCGGAGCGCAAGTCCCCGGGCTTGTCGGGGAACACGGCATCCTCCCGGCGGGCGCGTTCCTCGAACGGGCGCATGCTCTGTACGGGAGCAGCGCCTACCGGCTGTTCCCGACCCTGTACTGGCTCGGGGCGGGAGACGGAGCGCTGCGCGCCCTGTGCTGGACGGGCGTGGGCCTCGCCGCGCTGGTCGTGGGTGGCGTTGCCCAAGCCCCCCTCTTGCTCCTGCTCTGGGCGGCCTACCTCTCCCTTTCGGTCGCCGGGCAGACCTTCCTGTGGTTCCAGTGGGATGCCCTCCTCCTCGAGACGGGCCTCCTCGCCGCGCTGTACGCGCCCATTCAGCTCGTCCCGAGCCGGGCGGAGCGTTCACCTCCGCGGGCGGTGCGCTGGCTCCTCTGGGGTCTCCTCTTCCGGCTCATGATGCTGTCGGGCGTCACCAAGCTCGCGAGCGGGGATCCCACCTGGCGACGGCTCACGGCGCTCGACTACCACTTCTGGACCCAGCCACTCCCGACGCCGGTCGCGTGGTACGCGCACTGGCTGCCTGAGTGGACGCATCAGGGGATGACGCTCACGATCCTGGTCATCGAGAGCGTGGTGCCGTTCCTGATCTTCCTGCCCGCCCGGTGGCGCCGTGCGCGCCACGCCGCGTGCGCCGCACTGCTCGTCGGCCAAGTCGGCATCGCCCTGACGGGGAACTACGGCTTCTTCAACCTCCTCGCCATCGCGCTGTGCGTTCCGCTCCTCGATGACGCGGCGCTCGCCCGTGTGCTGCCGCTCGGCCTTCGGGACTCGGGGCCCGAGCCCCGGTGGCACGGGTATGTGCTGCGAGGCGTCGCGCCCCTGCTCGCCCTGCTCGCGCTGGGCAGCTTCGTCGGGGAGATCGCCGGGACCCGGGGCGGGTCGCGGGAGGCATTCGCCGGGCCGCTCCTTCGCGTGGCGGAACCGTTCCGGTCGGTGAACGGCTACGGGCTGTTTCGCGTGATGACGACCGAGCGCCCGGAGATCGTGATCGAAGGGAGCCGGGACAGCGTCCACTGGAGCGAGTACGGCTTCCCCTGGAAGCCGGGGGACGTCCGGCGCCGGCCCGCGTTCGTGGCCCCGCACATGCCGCGCCTCGATTGGCAGATGTGGTTCGCGGCCCTCGATCCTGAGCGCGCCCGCGAATGGCTCGGCCCGCTCGTTCGTCACTTGCTGCTCGGCACGCCCAGCGTCGTCCGGTTGCTCGGGACGAACCCGTTCCCCGATGCGCCCCCGCGCTACCTGCGGCTCGCCTACTACCGCTACCGGTTCACCACGCCCGCCGAGCGCCGGACGAGCGGGGCGTGGTGGGCGCGGGAGTTCGTCGCCTACCTGACCCCCGCCCTCTCCCTCGCGCGGACGGGTCGGGACCCGCACCAGGAGCTTGCCGGGACGCACCCCTGACGCGCGCCGCGACCTCCCGATTCGCTACCCCTCCGTGTATGTTCCCGCCTCACATGAAAGCCACCGACATCCGCCGCGGACACGTCATCCTGCTCGACGGGGCGCCCTCCCGCGTGCTGGAGTTTACCCACCGCACGCCAGGCAACCTGCGGGCGTTCGTCCAGGTGCGACTCCGCAACCTCGTGACGGGGAACACGTTCGACACGCGCCTCGCCGCTACCGACTTCGTCGACGAAGCCCCACTCGAGACGAAGGAGTTCCAGGTGCTGTATCGCGACCAGGGCGGCGTGCACGTCATGGACACCACGACCTACGAGCAGCATACCCTCGACGCCGAAGCCGTCGGCGATCAGGGCGACTGGCTGCAGCCGGAGATGCACATCCAGGTGGAGTGGCTGAACGGCGGGCCCGTCGGGATCGAGCTGCCCTCGGTGGTCGAGTTGACCGTGGTCTCGACTTCCCCGGTCATGCGGGGCGCGACGAAGACCGCGAGCACCAAGCCCGCCCGGCTCTCGAACGGTGTCACCATCCAGGTGCCCGAGTTCATCAGCGAGGGAGAGAAAGTTCGCGTGGACCCGCGCGAGGGGGTCTATCTAGAGCGCGCCAAATAGGTTGCGGACGCTGAGGCGCGCCCGCCCGCCCGTTTGGGTAGGGCACGCGGTACGCGCTCCCGCTAGATTGCACCTCCCAACCCCGGGGCCGCGCTCCGGGGTTCATTTGTCGGTTCGAGAAAGGACCATGCGCACCGCTTCGCGCCTCGACACCCTCGGGACCGAACAGGCCTACATGGTGCTCGCCGCCGCGCGCGCGCTCGAGGCGGCGGGCCATCGCGTGGTGCACTTGGAGATCGGCGAGCCCGACATGCCGACGCCGCCCCACGTGGTGGAGGCAGGGGTGCGCGCGCTGCGCGAGGGGCGCACGCGCTACGCGCTCGCCGCCGGCGTCCCGGAGCTGCGCGAGGCGATCGCCGACTCGCTCGTGGGCCGCGGGGTCCGCGTGGGCCCCGAGTGCGTGGTGGTCACCCCCGGCGCGAAGCCGATGCTCTTCTCGGCGGCCCTCGCGCTCATCGAGCCCGGCGCCGAGGTGTTGACCCCCGATCCCGGCTTCCCGATCTACGAGTCGGTGGTGCGGTTCGCGGGTGGACGACCGGTCTACTACCCGCTCGATGAGACGCGCGCGTTCGCCCCGCAGGTCGAGGCGATCGCCGACCGGATCACGCCGCGCACGCGCGTCCTCATCCTCAACCTCCCGCACAATCCCACCGGTGGCGTGGCGACGGAGCGCGACCTCGCGGCCCTCGCCGCCCTGGCCGAGCGCCACGACCTCTGGGTGATCTCGGATGAGGTGTACGGCCAGATCCGCTACGACGGCCGCCGGGACTCGATCGCCGCGATCCCCGGCATGCTCGAGCGCACGGTGATCGTCGACGGATTCTCCAAGGGCTACTCGATGACGGGCTGGCGCCTGGGGTACGGCGTGATGCCCGCGGCGCTCGTCGGGCCGCTGACGACGCTCCTCATCAACAACGTGTCGTGTACGGCGACCTTCGTGCAGTACGCCGGCATCGCGGCGCTCACGGGCCCGCAGGAGCCCGTCGCCCGGATGGTGGCCGGGCTCGCGGCGAAGCGCGACCTGTTGGTGCGCGGGCTCAACGCGATCCCGGGCGTCACGTGCGCGACCCCGGCGGGCGCGTTCTATTGCTTTCCGGACTTGGGGGGCGTGCTCGAGCGGCTGGGGCTCACGTGCGAGGCGTTCGCCGCGCGGCTGCTCGCCGAGCAGCACGTCGCCGTGCTGGCCGGCTCGGCGTTCGGCCCGGGAGGGGCGGGGCACCTGCGGCTCTGCTATGCGACCGCGCCCGCCGAGCTCGAGCGCGCGCTCGCCGCGATCCGTCGCTTCGTGGGTGCCTTGACGCCAGCGGGCGCGGGGCTAACTTAGCGGGACAACCGTAGTCGTGGTCATTTGCCGCGTATTGCCGCCACGTTAAACAAGGTGCTAAAAAGCGACTGCCCGCGGCGTCTGTTGCCCGGGTTTTTTTGTTGAGGTACACATGACACTCACCGACGCCGCCGGCACCCTCGCCCCTCCCACCGCGCGACCACTCCGCTGCCGCAACTGCGGCACCGCGTACGCGCCCGCGCCGGTGGCCGTCTGTGGCCAGTGCCTCGGTCCGCTCGATCCCGTCTACGACCCCGACCGCGCCCTCCCCGACCGCGACGCGATTGAGGCGCGCCCCCCCACGCTCTGGCGCTACCGGGAGTGGCTGCCGCTCGAGGGCGCGCCCACCCTGTCGCTCGACACGGGCTACACGCCTCTCGTCGAAGCCCCTGCGCTCGCCCGCCGGCTCGGCGTGGCGCGAGCCTGGATCAAGAACGACACCGTGTCGCATCCCTCGCTCTCGTTCAAGGACCGCGTGGTCGCGGTCGCCATCAACGCCGCGGCCGCGCTCGGGCTCGATACGGTGGGGTGCGCCTCGACAGGCAACCTCGCGAACGCCGTCGCGGCGCACGCCGCGCGCGCGGGCCTCGCGGCGTGGCTCTTCATCCCCGAGGAGCTCGAGACGGGCAAGGTGGTGGGCACGAGCATCTACGGGAGCCGGCTGGTGCGGGTGCGGGGCACCTACGACGACGTGAACCGGCTGTGCGCGCAGGTCGCGGACCGCTTCGGCTGGGGGATCGTCAACGTCAACCTCCGAGCCTACTATGCCGAAGGATCGAAGACCGTCGCGTACGAGATTGCCGAGCAGCTGGGGTGGCGGCTCCCGAGCGCGGTCGTCGCCCCGATGGCGGGGGGGTCGCTGCTCACCAAGCTCGGACGGGGGTTCGACGAGTTCCGGGCCGCGGGCCTCGTGACGGGCGCCCTGCCGCGCTTGTACGGCGCGCAGGCTACGGGCTGTGCACCGATCGTGCGGTTGGTCGAGCGCGGCGGAGGCGAAATCGAGCCCGAGCTGCCGCGCACCATCTGCCGTTCACTCGCCATCGGCAGTCCGGCCGACGGCGCCTCCGCCGCTCGGACGATTCGCGACTCGGGCGGCTGGGCGGCGGCGGTGAGCGACGCGGCGCTCGTCGCAGGGATCCGCTGGCTCGCCGAGGACACAGGGATCTTCGCCGAGACCGCGGGCGGCGTCACCGTCGCTGCAGCCCGGGCGCTCGCGGCGGCGGGCCGGCTCGGCCCGACGGACGAAGTCGTGCTGTGCGTAACCGGGCACGGCCTGAAGACGCTCGAGGCGGTCAGCGCCTCGCTCCCCGAGGCCCCTGTGATCGCGCCGCGCCTGCGCGACGTGGCGGCCCTCGTCCAGTCGTGAGCAACCCCTCTCCTACAGGAGTCGCTATGGCGATTACGCTGAACCTGCCCTCGGTGCTCGCGACCCATACAGGCGGCGCGCGCACGATCGAGGCCATCGGCCGCACGCTCGGCGAGGCGGTCGCCGACGTGGCGGCGCGCTACCCGGCCTTGGGGCCCCGCCTCCGCGCCGCGGATGGGAAACCGTACCCGTTCGTCAACTTTTACGTGAACGACGAGGACATCCGCTTCCGCGGCGGCTTCGCGGCGCCGGTCCAAGACGGCGACGAGGTGACCGTCATTCCCGCCATCGCGGGCGGCTGAGGGCGGCGGCTCGGCCCTGGCCGCCCGTCACAGGCCCGCGTCCACCGCGGCGACGCGGCCGAGCGCGACCCAGTCGATCTCCCCCCAGCCCCGCGCAACCGCCGACAGGTAACGGTCGTGGATCAAGCTCGCGAGCGGCATCGGTGCGGCCACGTCCTCGGCCGCGCCCAGCACCAGACGGACATCCTTCAGGCCGTAGCGCAGCTTGAAGCCCGCTGGCTCGTAGCGCTCCTGGGCGATCAGCGTGCCGTAGTTCTCGTAGATCGGCGAACGGAACAGGCGTCCGTTCAGGATCTCGAGCAGCTCGGCCGGCGGGACGCCGGCCTTGCGCGCCAAGGCGAACGCCTCGCTCATCGCCTCGATCGCGGCGGCGAGCAAGAAGTTTCCCGCCAGCTTGATCACGTTCGCCCGCGCGGCGTCGTCCCCAGCGGGGATCACGCCTTGGCCGATCGCGTCGAGTAGCGGCCGCACGCGCTCGAGCGCCTCCGCCGGTCCCGCGGCCACGACCCAGAGCTTCTTCCCCTCCGCCGCCTCCGGCCGCCCGAACACCGGCGCGGCCACGTACGCCTGGCCCGCCACCGCGTGGCGTGCGGCGAGCCAGCGGGAGAGCTTGGGACTGATGGTGCTGAGGGACACATGCACCGCCCCGCGCGGGAGGGCGCCGAGCGCGCCCGCGTCGCCCAACATCACCGCTTCGAGCGCGCCGTCGTCGGCGACCATCGTCACGAGCGCCTCGGCTCCCCGGGCTGCGGCGGCGGGCGTCTCCGCCACGCGCGCCTTGAAACCCTTGAGCGCGTCCGCACGCGACCGCGTGCGGTTGAACACGGTGAGCGTGTGGCCCGCTTGCAGGAGATTGCGGGCAATCGGCAAGCCCATGTTCCCAAGCCCCACAAAGGCGACGTTCATAGGTCCTCCCAACGGGTCCTGCGGTGAGGGCCGGCCCCGCGCCGGCAAGGGAGAACCTCGCCTCCGGAACCGCCGTCCGCGACTGGTGCGAACGCCCATCGACAGCTATCTCGAAAGCGGGGGCTGCGCCAGCCGCCCCCGGCGTCGACACCAAGAAAGGGGACTGAGACTCGATGAAGGCCATTCGCGTGCACGCAACGGGCGGCGCCGACGCCATGCGCCTCGAGACCGTGGAGGAGCCGCGGCCCGGGCCGGGGGAGGCACTCGTCAAGCTCGAGGCCGTGGGCGTGAATTTCATCGACGTTTACCAGCGCACGGGACTCTACCCGCTCCCGCTGCCGTTCACGCCGGGGCAGGAGGGGGCCGGCACGGTGAGCGCCCTCGGGCCCGGTGTCTCGGCCCCGGCGGTGGGTACCCGCGTTGCCTATTCGAGCGTGAACGGCGCCTATGCCGAATACGCGACGGTCCCCGCCGATCGGTTGGTCATGCTGCCGTCGGGTGTGAGCACCCGTCAGGGCGCGGCAGTGATGGTCCAAGCGATCACGGCGCACTATCTCGCGACGACGACGTATCCGCTCGCGGCCGGAGACACGTGCGTCGTGCACGCCGCCGCCGGGGGGGTCGGGTTGCTGCTGTGCCAAGTCGCCCGGCTGCGGGGCGCGCGGGTCATCGGTACGGTGTCGACGCGCGAGAAGGCCGCGCTCGCGCGCGAGGCCGGAGCTACTGAGGTGATCCTCTACACCGAGCAGGATTTCGAAGCCGAGGTGAAGCGGATCACGGGGGGCGCGGGTGTGAGCGTGGTCTATGATTCCGTCGGCAAGACGACGTTCGACAAGAGCCTGAATTGCCTGCGGCGCCGCGGGACGATGGTGCTGTACGGCCAGTCGAGCGGTTCCGTGGCGCCGATCGACCCGCAGGTGCTGAATCGTAAGGGCTCGCTGTTTCTGACGCGCCCGATGCTGGCCCATTACATCGCGACCCGCGCCGAGCTCGTCGCCCGCGCCGCCGACGTGTTTGGCTGGATCGAGGGCGGCAAGCTCACGGTGCGGATCGGTCGGGAGTTCCCGCTCGCCGAGGCGGCGGAGGCGCACCGCCAACTCGAGGGACGAAAGACCACGGGCAAGGTCCTCCTGATTCCGTAGTCCGCGGGCGCGAGGGAGCGATGCCATGACGTTGCCGCTGCGGGCGCTCGGCACCAGCGGACTCGACATCACAGCCGTTGGTTTTGGCGCCTGGGCGATCGGCGGCGGCGACTGGGCGTTCGGGTGGGGGCCACAGGACGACGCGGATTCCCTGGCGGCGATGCGGCGCGCGCTTGAGCTCGGGATCAACTGGATCGACACCGCGGCCGTCTACGGGCTCGGTCGCTCGGAAGAGGTCGTGGGCCGGCTCCTCGCCGAGCTGCCCGCGACCGATCGCCCGCTCGTGTTCACGAAATGCGGTCTCCAGTGGGACGAGCGGAACCGCGCCCTGCAACCGCGCCGCGTGCTTGCGCCGAAGGCGATTCGCCAGGAAGTCGAGGCCTCGCTCCGCCGGTTGGGGGTCGAGCGCATCGATCTCTATCAGTTCCACTGGCCCGACGAGAGTGGGACGCCGATCGCGGACTCCTGGAGCGCCATGGCCCGGCTCGTGGAGGAGGGAAAGGTCCGCGCCGCCGGGGTCTCGAACTTCCCGGTTACGCTGCTCGCCCAATGCGAGGCGATCCGTCACGTGGATTCCCTCCAGCCCCCCTTCTCCCTCGTGCGCCGTCAGGCGGCGGAGCGCGAGATCCCCTGGTGCGCCGAGCACGGCACCGGCGTCATCGTGTACAGCCCGATGCAGTCGGGCCTGCTCACCGACGGCTTCACGGCGGCGCGGGTGGCCGCGTTCGCCCAGGACGATTGGCGGCGCCGGGGCGCTGAGTTCCAGCAGCCGAACCTGGGACGGAACTTGGCTCTGCGCGACGCGCTGGTCCCTATCGCCCGTCGGCACGGCAGCACGGTGTCGGCGGTCGCGGCGGCGTGGACGCTCGCCTGGCCCGGCGTGACGGGGGCCATCGTGGGAGCGCGCCACGCGAAGCAGGTGGAAGGCTGGATCGGCGGGGCGACGCTCGAGCTCGACGGACGCGATCGCGACGAGATCGCCGCCGCCATCGAGCGGACCGGCGCGGGCGCGGGGCCGACGCGGCCTACGGCCGGGGTGGCGGGCCGACGCTGAGCGGGCCCCGCGCAGCGGGCGGGGTAGGCGTGGGTGACGCTGGGGCGCTGGGCGAGGTGCCACGTCGGGCGGCGCCCGCTTCCGTTTGTGCGGCCCGGATCCAGACGCGCACCTCGGCTGCTGTCGGCCGCGCGCCACCCCGCACGCGGGCCCACACCGAATCGGGGTCCGCTGCGGCTAGAGCATCGATCGTCGCGATGCCGGCCTCCATCAGCGCCGCCGCGTGCGCCGTGCCAATCCCGCGCAGCGTCACGAGCCGCGCCGCCTCGTGCGCCCGACGGGCCTCCGCGGGGCTCAGGTTGGCTTCGTACGCGAGCTCCGCCGTGGGTGCTCGGGCGATGCGGAACACGTCGTCCCACCCGGTGCGCCGCAGTCGCTCCGCGACGCCGGTCGGCACGCCGGGAAGGGCCGCGAGCTCGGGCGTCGTGGAGCTGACGGTCCAACGGTCGATGCCGGCGAGCACGAGGAGGACAAAGGCCACCGATGCCGCGACCACGCGGCGGTTCATGCGAGGGGCGAGCAGCTGATAGAGCGACCACACCTCGAGCGCGAAGAAGGGAAAGCCCAGGAAGCCGAGCGGCGGCATCTCGAACAGCTTCACGTGCTCGAAAAAGGGCACCGTGTAGATCCAGCGGGCGCGGGCCATGGCGTTGAACGACTCCCACAACCCGCCGGCGACGAACCCCGCCGCGAGGAGACGTGCGATCCGGCCCCACGTGCCGAGGGCGAGGTCGTGAAAGAGCGAGTGCTCGGGATCGCGCTCGTAGAGCAGCGGCTCGGCGATGAGCCAGACGGCCGCCCACGTCAACGGGTACAGATACCGCGGGAGCGCCAGGACGAGCGCGAGCGTCGCCCACCCGATCCAGCCTAGGCGGCGGACCGCGGCGGGGACGTAGCGGAGCCGCGGCCCCCGCAAGTCGCGCCACACCCCGAGCCGGTCGAGCACGCGCTCGGGCAAGAGGACCGCCGGCACGACCGTGGCGAGCGACACCGTGATCCCGACCCAACGCTCCAGGCGAGCGGCCGGGAGGAACACGTAGTACCAGTTCGCGAGCCGGAAGTTGATGGCCTCGAATGCGAACCAGATCACCGCCGAACACCACAGCATCGTCGCGAGTTCGACCGGCCGCTCGAGCAGGGAGGCGCCCCCTAAGAGCACGACCACCTGATCGAGGATGAGGAGCGTGGGATACCACGCGAACACGTAAAACCAGGTGGGGACCGGAGGGATCTCGTAGCGGCGCAAGAAGAGGGCGGCGATCAATACGACCGCCGCCGCCACGAGTCGCGCCCGCGCTACCGGGGCAGGATGGGCCGCCAGGGCCACGGTGTGAGGAGGAGGGCGGGCATCGGACCGCTATAAGATCGTCACGCCCGCGCGGGTGGCACAACTAGGGACCGAGCGGCCGGAACTCGAGATCCTGGTAATCGAAGCTGAAGTCGGCGAGCGGCGACACGGCGGTCATCCGAAACCGCTCGATCGCGCCGTCGGGTCGGAGGGCGAACGTGACGTAGGCGTCCTCGAGGTGCGGGGTGCGCCAGTGCGCGATGAACGTGTCGTACTGCCAGTGCTCGAGATCGCCCACGAAGGCTGGCGAGTGGGTGAACCGGAGCACGAGACGGCCGGCCTCGAGGGCCACGCTCGCGTCCCCGTAGAGCTCGTCGCGGTAGCGGCCCGCGTAGCGCGCGAGCGGCAGGGACGGTTTCGACGACGAGTCGCGCGCGGCGCGCGCGGCCCGGCGGATCGAATCGGCCTGGGCGTGCTCGAGCTCGGCCGCCCGGCCGAAGGCCGCGACCCAGTCGGTGCGGGGCTTGGGGGCGCCCAGGACGTCGTCGAGCAGCCGGTACGTGAGCGCCGCCATCAGGTCTTGCTCGGAGTTCGTGAGAACGACGATCCCCACCTTCTCGGCGGGCACGAGCGTGATCTGCGACGTCATCCCTGCGAGGCCCCCCGTGTGCGATACGAGCTTGCGCCCGCGATAGTCGCGTAGCCGCCAGCCGAGTCCGTACTCTGAGAATGTGGGGCGCAAATCGGCGAGCGGCGGCTCGGGGTCCGCGATCGGCAGGATCGTCTGCCCCGACCACATCTCCCGCGCCTGCCGCTCGCTGAACAGCCGGCCCCCGGCGTAGCGCCCCGAGTCGAGCCGGCACACCACCCACTTCGCCAAATCCGCGACGTTCGACACAATGCCGCCCGCCGGGGCGATGTTGTCCGCCGAATCGAGCGGCACGATCGCAAGCACCCCGCGCTCCCCGGCGTGGGGCGCGGCCCGGTTCGGGCGCGCCAGAAACGCCGCCGTGGTCGTGGCGGTCTCGCTCATCCCGAGCGGCTGAAAGATGCGGCGGGTCAGGAAGTCGTCCCAGCTCGTGTCGGTGAGGGCGGGCACGAGCTCGCCTGCGACGATGTAGAGGACGTTGTCGTAGGCGTAGGCGCTCCGGAAGCTCGAGACGGGCCGGGCGAAGCGGATGCGGCGGGCGATCTCGCGGCGGTCGTACGTCGAGTGGAACCACAAGAGATCCCCGGCGCCGAGGCCGAGGCCGCTGCGGTGGGTCACGAGATCGCGCACCGTGAACTCGCGGGTCACATAGGGGTCGCGGAGCTCGAAGCCCGGGAGCAGCTTCGTGACGGGGTCGTCCCAGGAGAGTTTCCCCTGGTCGGCAAGGATCGCGAGCGCAGCGGTCGTGAACGCCTTGGTGTTGGACCCGATCTGAAACAGGGTGTGCGCGTCCACCCGGGCGGTGTCGCCGAGCGCGCGCACGCCGTATCCCTTGGCGAAGACGACGCGGCCCTCCCGCACTAGCGCGACGGCCACCCCGGGGGTGGGAAGGGCGCGCAGCGCACGCGCCACGTAGCCGTCGAACTCCTTCTGGCGGAACCCCTGGGCCTGGAGCCCGGCGACGCCCCCGAGGAGCAGCGCGGCCGCGGCGCGGGGCCAGCTCATTCCCGGCATGCGCGGCTCAATACACCAGCTCGTAGTTCAGGCGCACGGCCCGGCCCGGCTGCGGAACGAAATCCTTGATGACCGAGAGGTGATCGCGATACACCGTGTTGAAGACGTTGTCACAGTGGAGGCCGACGTTGTGCACCAGACCGTGTTGGACGAGCCGGACGCCGATCCCGACGTTCATCACCGCATAGCCGCTCGTGGGGGTGTCCCCCGCGCCGAGGCGGTCCTGACGGGCCGCCATCCGCCACTCGATCATTCCGAGATACTTGCCATCCTGGTAGCTCCCCCGCACGAGGGCGCGCAACGGCGGGGTGAACGGCAGCGGCAGGTGCCGTTCAGTGTCCTCGGCATTGACGTAGTCCCCGCTGGCCTTGAGCGCCACGCGGGTCACGGGCTCGAGTGTCGCGCTCGCCTCGATCCCCGCCAGTCGCGCCCGCGTCGCGGCGAACTGCCGGACGGGGAAGTTCTGAATAGTATCACCCCGCAGATAGGCGTAGATGTAGTGGTTCACGGTGTTCAGGTAGGGCGAGACCTCGAATGTGGCGGCGGCGAAGGTGCGCTTGAGCGAGGCATCGAGGCCGAGCCCCGTCTCGGGGCCGAGTGTCGCGCTGCCGACCGAATAGGTGCCACTCGCCGCATCGAGCCCGTTCGCGAACAGCTCCTGCACAGTGGGCGCGCGGAACGAGCGCGCCAGACTGACGGTACCGGTGAGGTTCGACGACAACTGCCGGATCGCGCCCAGCGATGCGGTGACGGCGTTCGCCAGCCGCGAAGCGGTGATGGTCCGAAACACGGAGTCGGACGACTGGGGATCCGGTCGGGTCTGGATCTTGTTGTAATCGAACCGCAGGCCGACCTGGAGCCGCGTGGCGGGGGCGGCGCGATACTCCTCGTAGGCGTACGCCGCGAGTCCTGTTGTCCGGGAGTTTGGCCCGAGCGGTTGGCCGCCCTCGATCGTCAGATCCTCGACGTCGATCCAGACCCCGAATGTGCCCTCGAGCGCGCGTAGGGGCTCGTGTCGCGCCTGCAAGACCCCGTTGAATTCGCGCTTGTGGAAGTGGTTCGCCTGCGGGGCCGACACGCCCGCCGAATCTTGCGTAGTCGGGAACTCCGAGTGCCCGTAGTCGTTGTAGCTCGCGTCGAGCTTCCACTGTCTCACGAACGAGCCGCCGGTCGTCAGGAGTCCGCGCAGCTCGACGGTGTTTCGGTCCTGGGCGATGCGCGACGTGGTCGGCGGGACCCGGAGCCAATTCGGATTTGGCGGGATGCCCGGGACGCCGTAGTCCATCTCGTGGTGCTTGGCGCCGACCCCGAGCGAGGCCTGTTTGCCCTGATAGGCATAGCCGACGCCCACCTCGCTCGAGCGGTCGAACGTTTGGGGCATCCGGTCGAGCGGAAATCGCATGCCGCTCGCTGGGTCCACGTAGACCCCGGGGGGGATGCGGATGTCCTGCGCGTGCACGCCGCCCGCGGAGACGTGCACCGCGTGGCTCGACCCGCTGAGCACCGTGTTGACGTAGCCGGCGTACTGATCGCTCACCGAATTCGCGTCGAGGACGGCGTTGCCGGAAAGCGCATGCCCCGCGACCGCCGGCACGAGGTCGGTGACTATGTTCACGAGGCCGCCGATCGTGTTGGGGCCGTACAGAATCGCCGCCGGCCCGCGCACGATGTCGATCTGGGCGATCGCAGCCGCCGCGATCGGCGTCGCGTGCGCGGGGTCGAATGTCGCGACGTCCCCCGTGCGCAGCCCGTTCTCGAGCACCAAGACCTCGTTGTTGCCCAAGCCGCGGAGGATCGGCCGCGCGGGGGCGGACCCGTTGAGGCGGGCCGCAACACCGGGAAGATCGGCGATCTTTTCCGCGAAACTCGCGCCGGCGCTGTTCAGGAAGTCGACTTGAGACTTGGCTGTCGTGGACTGGTACGTCTCACTCGCCGCCCCGGCCACCGGGGACGCCGAGACGACGACGGGGTCGAGCGGGAAGGCTGAGGGCCGGAGATCGAACGCCACGAACGTCGAGTCGGCCCGGACGCGCACGGTGTCGCTCGCCGACCGGTAGCCGAAGACTTCGACCAACACGGTGTATCGGCCGTTCGGCACATCCGAGAATGCGAACTGGCCTCGGGCGCCTGAGCGCACGGTGCGGTCGAGCTCCAGCAGGCGCACCGTGGCGCCGACGATCGGCGCGCCCGACGCCCGTACGGTCCCCGCGATGGTCTGCGCGAGGGCGGCGGCGGGGCCGACCACCACCACGGCCCCGACGAGCGCTGCGGCGCCGAGGAGGACGCGCGCCCCTTGACCCTTGGCGCGCAGCGACGCGCCGCGGAGCTCACGACGACACCCCGACCCGCTCAGCGAGTCCCCCTTCTGCTAGCGCTCGGCATGTGCTCCGTCCCGTGCGTCCATCTTACACTCCTCGGGTGTATCGCGCCCTCTCGGTGCTT
This sequence comes from Gemmatimonadales bacterium, assembly GCA_035538175.1. GTDB lineage: Bacteria > Gemmatimonadota > Gemmatimonadetes > Gemmatimonadales > GWC2-71-9 > AG41. The sequence goes on from DATLKW010000459.1 coordinate 22,947, forward strand.
CGATCCAATCCTCCCAAGACGGCGCCTCGCCCCGAGTGGGTCAGCGTTTCTCTCCCACCGTCCCCACGGCGGGCACGTTCAGGTCGCGTAACATGCGGTTGAAGGCGGTGAGATCGCTGGTCTCGATGGCGCGCAAGGCCGCCAACTCGTGGTCGAGTCGCTGCGACAGCTCGGCAAATACCTCCTGCTCCTGCGCAGTCGGGGCGGCGTCCGC
>DATLKW010000460.1:0-4116 GCA_035538175.1 Gemmatimonadales bacterium
GGTTGTCCAGGTGGTCAGCAAAACCCCGGCCGACGCACGGGATTCGCTGGTGCTGAGCTGGCATAGTTCCGCCGCCGCCAACAGCGTGGCCTTTACGCTGCTCCCCGGCCAGGGCGTGTGCGCGCACTTTGACCCTGCAGCCGCCGACACGACAACGACGTTCTCGTTGACGCTCCGCGCCCTGCGGTATGAAGATCAACCAGCGACGAGCATCACCCGGGGCTGGAGCGTCAAGCTCGGGACGCCATTCTGGACCGTGGCCGATAGCGCAGGACAAGTCACGGGGCCGGCCCAATACCTCGGCCTCGTGAACGGCGTCCTGGTCCCAATGCCTCCATGCTAGCCGTGGCCAGCTCGGTGCCCGGCGTCCTTGTGTCGGTCGAGCTCAAGGCACACCGCAAGGGATGGCGTGCAAGGCCTCTAATGTCGTCCGACCCAACTTGCGGGACTTGGGGCCGCGTTACCAATCTCCTGGAGACCGCAATCACCTCGCCGGACCCTGGAATCAGCGGAGGCCTGATGCGACGAATCGCGCTCGCCAGCGCGGCGTTATGGCTGTGCCTGTCCCTCGACCAGCCTGATCTCCTGAGCGCCCAGGCGCTCCGCGTTCCGTATACGACGTTTACGCTGCCGAACGGCCTCCAGGTCATCGTGCACGAGGACCATTCGGTGCCTGTGGTCGCCGTGAATACCTGGTACCATGTCGGCTCCTCCGACGAACGGCCTGGACGCACCGGGTTCGCGCATCTGTTCGAGCACATCATGTTCATGGGCTCCCAACACGTGCCCACCGGCGAGTTCGATAAGCAGCTCGAGGCCGCGGGCGCGGACAACAACGGCTCGACCACCGAGGACCGCACCAATTACTACGAGGACGGCCCAGCGAACGCGCTGCCCCTCATGCTCTACCTCGACTCGGACCGGCTGGGATTCCTCCTCCCGGAGATCACGACCGAGAAGGTCGACATCCAGCGGGGGGTCGTCCAGAATGAGCGGCGGCAGAGCTACGAGAACCGTCCCTACGGCTTGGCCGACGAGAACATCCTCGACCGCCTGTACCCGGCAGGCCACCCGTACCATTGGCCGGTAATCGGCTCGATGACGGACCTCCAGGCCGCGAGCCTCGCCGATGTCCGGCAGTTCTTCCAGACGTACTACACTCCCAATAACGCGTCCCTGGCGATCGCCGGCGACATCACGACGGCCGACGCGCGCCGGCTCGTGGAGCGCTACTTCGGCGATATCCCCCGCGGGCCCGCCGTCAGCCGGACGCCGCCGCCCGCAGTCGCGCTCGCAGCCGACGTGCACGCGACCCTCGAAGACCGCGTGCAGCTGCCGCGGCTCTACAACGCCTGGCACACGGTCAAGGCCTTTGCAGACGGCGATGCCGCCCTCGACGTCGTGGCCAATGTTCTCGCTGCCGGCCGCTCCTCGCGCCTGTACCAGCGCCTCGTCTACGAGCTCCAGATCGCGACGGACGTGGTCGCGTTCCAGGACGGCGGGCGCATCGACGGCCGGTTCGAGGTCTACGCGACCGCCCGACCGGCGCACACCCTCCCCGAACTCCAACGCGTCATTGATGAAGAGCTCGCCAAGCTCGCGGACTCGGGGCCCACGACGCGGGAGGTCGAGCGGGCGCAGAACACCTTCGAGGCGCAATTCCTCTCGCGCCTCGAGCGCGTGGGAGGATTCGGCGGCAAAGCGGACCAGCTCAACTTTTACAGCTACTTCATCGGCTCACCGGACTACTTCCAACAGGATCTGGAGCGCTACCGCGCGGTATCGCCGGCCGACGTTCGACGCGCGGTGCGCACCTACCTCGTCGATCAGCACCGCGTGGTGCTCAGCGTCGTCCCGCAGGGCAAGCAAGCACTGGGGGTGACACCATGACGGCGGCGCTCGGACGCTCCAGCGCACGGGCGGGGATCGCGCTCGTGGTCGGCCTCCTCAGCACGACCGGTGCGGACCGCCTCGCCCCCCAGGCGGTCGATCGGACACGGCCCCCCGTGCTCGCGCCGCCGCCGAAGCTCCGGCCCCCGGCCATCCAGACGGCCACGCTCCCCAACGGCCTCGCACTGGCGGTCGTCGAGATGCACAAGGTACCGGTGGTCGATGTCCAAGTGCTCCTCGACGCGGGGGCGGTGCGGGATCCTGCCGACTTGCCCGGGCTCGCGACCTTCACGGCGCTCATGCTGCAGCAGGGAGCGGGGAAGCGCTCGGCCCTTCAGGTGGCGGACGAGGCGGCGTTTCTCGGAGCGCAGCTCAACACGACATCGACGCTCGACGGGGCGACCGCATCCGTGCACGTACCCCGCCGGCGACTGGAGGCGGCGCTCGACCTCCTGGCGGACGTCGTCCTGCGCCCCACGTTCCCCGATTCGGAAATCGCGCGGCAGCGCGAGCTGCGCCGGGCGCAACTCGTGCAGCAGCGCGACGAGCCCGTCGCCGTGGCGAACGTCGCCTTTCCCGCGATCGTGTTCGGCGCGGGACACCCCTACGGGCATCCCCTGAACGGCACCGACGCCGCGACCGGCGCGCTCGCGCGCGAGCGGGTCACGGCGTTCTATGGCGCGTACTACCGGCCGAATGCGGCGCGCGTCCTCGTCGTGGGCGACATCACCCTCGCCGAAGCGCGACGACTCGTCACCGCGCGGTTCGGCGGCTGGGAGCGCGGGGACGTGCCCGCGCTCACGGTCCCGGCGCCCGCTGACGCGGCGGCCCGGGCGCTGTACGTGATCGACAAACCGGGCGCGGCACAGTCCGTGATTCGGATTGGGCACTTGGGCCCCACCCGCTCCACGCCCGATTGGTACGCGCTCGAAGTCCTGAATACGATCCTGGGTGGCGCGTTCACGTCGCGCCTGAACCAGAACCTGCGCGAGACGCACGGCTACACGTACGGCGCGTTCTCCCAGTTCGCCGCGCGACGGCAGGCGGGCGCGTTCGTAGCGTTCGCCTCCGTGGTCACGGCCAAGACCGACAGCTCGCTCGCCGAGTTTCTGAAGGAGCTGCGGCGCATCCGCGACGAGTCCGTGCCCGCCGCCGAGCTCGCCAAAGCCAAGGCCTATATCACGCTCGGCCTGCCTGGGGATTTCGAGACGACCGCCGGCGCGGCCGCCAGACTTCGCGACCTGCTCATCTACGGGCTGCCGCTGGATTACTACGGGCACCTTAGCGAGCGCATCAACGCCGTCACGAGCGCGGACGTCCAGCGTGTCGCACGTCGCTACATCGATCCCGACCACTTTGACATCGTCGTGGTGGGCGACAAAGCGCAGATCGAACCTGGGCTCAAAGCGCTGAACGAGGGCCCGATCGTGTACCGGGACGTGTGGGGACAAGAAGCGAAGTAGCGGCCAACTCAGGCCAGGCAGACACCTTGGGATGACGCTTTGACGGCGCCGATGGACGCCAACCCGCGCTAGGGCTCCTCAGGTGGACAGAACGGATCGCCCGCAGGGGTTCCGGGCCGTCGGCCTCATCGGCCTTTTCTACCTGCTCGACGGTATCGCCTTCGGGGTCCTCGCGGGCTCGGCCGCCTCACAACAGATGCGCGTCGCCTGGCGGCTCGCCGCTTGGGTGACCAGCGCTATTGTCTTCGCGCTGCACATCGGGTACGAGCGCTTGCGCCTCCGGAACCCACCGCTCGTCGCGGCGCTGCATACATCCCTGGCGGCCGCGCTCGGAGCCTTCGGTCTTGCCGTCGCGGCGAACGTCCACGCGCTCATCGCCCCCTCGGGGTCGTCGCGGACGCTATTCCTTGTCGCGCTCCTCGCCTGGCCAGTTATCACCGCCGCGCCGGCGTTTGTCGCGGCGTTCGCCGCCGCATTCTTGCTCGGGCCCCGGCGCCCGAGCGAGGAACCATAGCGTGCCGAGGTGCCGGATGAGGATGCCCGCGCTGGGCGATTGCGCCTCGCCCTGAATAGGGCGGGCTGCGGTCTCTTTCAGCGGGGCGCGGCCGCGGGTCGCAGCACGCCGTGACGCTGGAGAATCGCGGTGACCTCGTTGAGCGGGATGGCCTCCACCGTGTGCCCGTTGCCCGACACGGTCGTGGCCATGAACAACGAGTTGTAGATCGCCTCTTCCGTCGCCTCCACCGTCGCGGGAAAGAGCGGC
>DATLKW010000461.1:0-3634 GCA_035538175.1 Gemmatimonadales bacterium
GATCCTCCCGCGTCTCGGTCCGCTGAAATACGTCGAGCACTTCGCCACCGACGGCACCGGGCTCTACGAGCAGGTAGTCAAGCTCGGGCTGGAGGGTATTGTCGCCAAGAAGGCAGATGCGTCGTACCGCCCGGGTCGCTCCCCCAACTGGCTCAAGATCCGGGCGGATCGGACCGATGACTTCGTGGTCGTAGGCTTCACCCGGCCCAAAGGCTCGCGCTCGGTCTTTGGCGCGCTCGACCTCGGCGCGTTCGCCGACGGCACCCTCGTGTACGTCGGCCGCGTGGGGAGCGGCTTCACGGCCACGGAGCTCCAGGAGGTGAGCGCCGCCCTCGAGAAGAGCGTCCGGCCGACGCCCGCCTTCTCGGGGCCAGTGCCGCAGGACCCCGGCCACAGCTGGGTCGAGCCGACGCTCGTCGTCGAGGTTCGGTATAAGGAATGGACGGACGAAGCCCTGCTCCGCCAACCCGTGTTCGTGCGCTTTCGTGACGACAAACCGATCACGGAGTGCCTGAAGCCGAGCGGGGCCCGCGGCGGACGCGGGAGCGAGGACCACGACCCCGAGCCGCCCGCCGTGCGCCCCTCCTCGAGCGTGACGCCACGCGAGGTCAAATTCTCGAACCTCGACAAGGTCTTCTGGCCCGACGAGCGCTACACGAAGGGCGACTTGATCGAGTACTACCGCGCGATCTCGCCCTGGCTGCTGCCCTACTTGAAGGACCGCCCGGTCGTGCTTACCCGCTATCCCGACGGGATCGCCGGCAAGTCGTTCTTCCAAAAGGACGCGCCGTCATTCGTGCCCGACTGGCTTCGCACGGAGCGCATCTGGAGCGAGGACACACAGCGCGAAATCGCCTACTTCGTGAGCGAGGACGTCGAGTCGCTCCTCTACATCGTCAACCTCGGCACCATCCCGCTGCACGTTTGGGGCAGCCGGATCGCGACGCTGGAACAACCCGATTGGTGCATCCTCGATCTCGACCCGAAGGACGCGCCGTTCGAGCACGTGGTCAAGATCGCGCGCCGGGCGAAGGCCCTGTGCGACGATCTCGAGCTGCCTTGCTTCATCAAGACCAGCGGCTCGACGGGGTTGCACGTGCTCCTCCCGCTCGGCGGGCAGTGCACCTACGAGCAGGCGCGCACCCTCGGCGGGCTCTTGGCCCGGGTGATCGCGGCCGAGCTGCCCGACATCGCGACGATCACCCGACAAGTGGAGAAGCGGGGCGCCCGCGTCTACTTGGACTACGTCCAGAACGGACACGGGCGCCTGCTCGTCGCCCCGTTCAGCGCCCGCCCGCTGCCGGGCGCGCCGGTGTCGATGCCGCTCGCGTGGAGTGAGGTGACGGCGAAGCTCGACATCAAGAAGTTCACCATCAAGACCGCCCCGGCCCGGATGGCGAAGCTCAAGGACGATCCGCTGCGCCCCGTGATCGAGCTGAAGCCCGATCTCCTGCACGCCCTCGAACAGCTGCATGCCCGCGTCGACTGAGCTCACGATCGCGGTCGGGGACGGGATGGGGACGGTCTCCGGGGTGTACGTGCGGCCCGACGGAGCGGGGGCGCCGCGAGCGGTCTACGTGCTCGCGCACGGGGCGGGGGCGGGGATGCGACACCCGTTCCTAGAGACCGTCGCGCGCGAGCTCGCTGAGCGCGACCTCGCCACGCTGCGCTACCAGTTTCCCTACATGGAGCGCCGGGCGGCCCGCCCCGATCCACCGGCCGTGGCGACCGCCACGGTCCGGGCGGCGGTGGCCGAAGCGGCCCGGCTCGCGCCCGCGGCGCCGGTCGTCGCGGGCGGGAAGTCGTTCGGCGGACGGATGACTTCCACCGCCCAAGCCGACGCCCCCCTCGCCGGCGTGCGCGGACTCGTCTTCCTCGGCTTTCCGCTCCATCCGCCGGGGCGCCCCGGCGACCAGCGCGCGGAACACCTTGCCCGCGTGCGCGTCCCGATGCTCTTTCTCCAGGGCGATCGGGACGAGTTCGCGGACTTGGCACTGCTCCGGCCCGTCGTGGATCGCCTCGGGGATCGGGCCACCCTCCACCTCGTCCCAGGGGGCGACCACTCGTTTCACGTGCTGAAGCGGTCCGGGCGCAGCGCCGCCGACGTGATGGCGGAGCTCGCGCAGGCGATCGTCGATTGGACCCTGAACGTCTCCTCGTGAGGCCCGCATGCACTACTGGATCGTGAAGACTGAGCCGTCCACCTACAGCTATGACGACCTCGCCCGCCAAAAGACCGCCGTCTGGGACGGGGTCAAGAACGCCCTGGCGTTGAAACACCTGCGCCAGATGCAGCCCGGCGACCGGGTGTTGGTCTATCACACGGGGGACGAGAAAGCCGTCGTGGGGATCGCCGAAGTCCGCTCGCCGGCCTATCCCGACCCTAAGCAGAAGGACGCGAAGCTCGCCGTCGTGGACCAGCGCGCCGAGCGCAGACTGCCGCGGCCGGTCGCACTCGCGGAGATTAAGAAGGATCGCGCGTTCGCCGACCTGGCGCTCGTGCGTATCGGGCGCCTCTCCGTGATGCCGGCCTCGGCGGGGCAATTCGAACGGATCGTGAAGCTGGCCGGCGCCACGTGAGAGACGAGGGAGGAAGTCCGTATGGGCAAGGGTGACATTCGCACCAAGCGCGGCAAGATCTTCCGGGGGACCTACGGCAACCGACGCAAGAAGAAGCGTCGCAAGAAGGCCGCCGACGCCACCAAGGAGACGAAAGGAACAACGCCGTGAGAGCGGGGCTCCACGCTCGTCGAGCGCGGAGCGGCAGGACTCGATGAGCGCTCCCCCCGGCCCCGTCGGTAGTCCGGCTTCCGCGCCGGCGCGGCGCCTCCTCCTGGCGGACGCCGACGCGTTCTACGTGGCCGTAGCGCGCTTGGTGGACCCGGCGGGAGCGGGCAAGGCGCCGCTCTTGATCGTGGGCGGGGCCGCGGAGCGCCGGGGCGTCGTCACCTCGGCCTCGTATGAAGCGCGGGGCTACGGCGTCCGCTCGGCAATGCCCATGGCCCGGGCCCTCCGCCTCTGTCCGGGGGCCACAGTTGTGCCGGTCCCCTGGGAGGCCTGTGCCGCGAAGAGCCGCGACATCCGGGCCGTCCTCCTGCGCTTCACTCCGGTCGTCGAGCAGGCGTCGAGCGACGAGTTCTATCTCGACCTGTCGGGAACGGAGGCGCTCTATCGAGGCGAACCGCTCGCCGAGACGGCGCTCCGCATCCGCGCGGCGGTCGTCGCGGAAACGACACTCCAACTCTCCATTGGAGGCGGCACGTCGAAACTCGTCGCGAAGCTCGCGGCGGGGATCGCGAAGCCGCGACCGGGCACCGCCGGCGCCCCGGCGGACGGCGTGTACGTCGTTGCCCCGGGGGACGAGGCGGCCTTCATGGCCCGGTTCACGCTCGCCGACTTGCCCGGCATTGGCCCCAAGTCCGCGGCGCGGCTTGCGCTGCTCGGGTTGCGGACCGTGCCGGACGTCGTGCGGTGCGAGCGGCTCACCCTCGTCCGCTGGCTGGGGGAGCGCGAGGGGACGTGGCTGTCCGAGCGGGTCCGCGGGATCGACCGGGGCACAGTCGAGCCTGAGCGAGAGGCCAAATCGATGAGCCGGGACGAAACCTTCCCGGTCGATGTGGATGAGGACGAGGCG
>DATLKW010000462.1:0-8387 GCA_035538175.1 Gemmatimonadales bacterium
TGGCGTCGCCACGGCGCACCTGACGCTCGGCCGCGAACCGGGCACCCAGAGCGCCTCGGCCAGCGGGGCGGGCTTGTCGGGCTCCCCGGTCACGTTCTCGGCCCAAGCGACCCCGAACGGCACGATCACCGGGAGCGTGAGCACGACGACCGGGTTCCTCGCCCCGCCCCTGCGCGCGGCCCGCGTCGCCGTGACCCCGCTCCGCACTGCGGCCCGCCTGTTGGCATTGCCGCCGCGCCCGCTGCCGTTCGTGCTCCAGCCATTGGCGCGCGCCGCGCCTTCGCTTCCCCAGCGCCGATCGCCGCCGGCCTACACGTCGAACGAACTCGTGGTCATCATGCGCGACCGGGCGCTCGGTGTCCCGTCGGTCGGATCGATGATGCTCGCCGGCCCCGCGACGGCCCGGGCGGTCGGTGAGACGATGCGGGCGCACCTGCGGACGGTTACCCCCGCCGGCGCGGAGCTCGCGGGTGTCTCGCCGACGATCCTCGCCGCCCGGATCCGCGTGGCGGACAGCACGACCCGAGACGCTGTCGCCGCGGGATTACGGGCAGACCCAGCGATCGCCACCGTCACTCGCAATGGGCTCGTCTGGTTGGACGGAGCCGAACGGGCCGTAGCGCTCGCCGGCACGACCGTCCCCAACGATCTCTTCTACCCGCAACAGTCCTGGCACTACGGCTTGATCGACCTTCCCCGCGCCTGGGCCATCACCACAGGGAGCAGCGCGGTGATCGTGGCCGTGGTGGACAACGGGATTCGGTTCGACCACCCCGACCTCACGGCGAACCTCACGACCGACGGGTACGACTTCGTCAATGGCGTGGACTCCCTGCGCCTGTGCGCGGGCGGCAAAATCAGCAACGACGATGACGGGGACAAGGGCTACGATCCGGATCCAACCAACCCCGCGTCGTACCATCAAGACACTGTCCACGGCCGCTACGTTCCGGACTCGGTCGCGGGGCACGGCGTGCATGTCGCGGGCACCATAGGGGCGGTGGGAAACGACGGCGGCGGCGTCACCGGCATCAACTGGACCGTGAAGATCAGACCGGTCCGCGTCCTCGGCGTCGGCGGGTTCGGCACCACCTACGACATCGCGCAGGGGATTCTGTATGCCGCGGGGCTGCCCGCCGACAACGGCACCGGGGGCACGGTCAACCCCACCCCCGCCGCGCGGATTATCAACTTGAGCCTCGGTGGCGGCGGCGATACCACGCTGCACAGCGCGATCATCGCGGCTGCCAACGCCGGGGTGCTCGTGGTGGCCGCCGCGGGCAACAGCAGCACCAGCACCCCGTCCTATCCGGCCGGGTACCCCGAAGTCCTAGCCGTGTCCGCGGTCGGCCCCAGCGCCACACTCGCGTCGTACTCCAATTACGGAAGCGACATCGCGGTCGCGGCTCCCGGGGGGGACTTCTCGCTCGGCGATGGGAGCGACGGCATCGCTTCGACGTTGTGGAACTTCGCCACCACTGCGCCGGCCTACGGCTACTACGAGGGCACGTCCATGGCCTCCCCGCACGTGAGCGGCGTGGCGGCCTTGATCCTCGCCCAGAATCCCGTTCTCACGGCCGCTAACGTGCGCTCGCGCCTCACGACCTACGCCGTCAACATCGGGTCGGCGACGTACTACGGCGCGGGTCTCGTCAACGCGTACAACAGCTTGACCCAGAGCTTCGGACCCCCGACCCAGCTGTACGCGCGCCTCTACAACGCGACCACGGGGGCCATCGTCCAGACGGTCCCGACTCAAGCGGGCGGGGCCTACACGTTCACGGGCGTGGCCGACGGGGCCTTCGACGTGTATGCGGGCACCGACGAAAGCGGAGATCAGCAACTCGGGATTCCCGGCCGCATGTGGGGCGCCTGGGGCGGCTCGGCGCTGCCCAGTGCGGTGAACGTCGCGGGCGCGGGAACCTACCCGGCCTCTTTCTCAATCGGGCTCCCCACCGAACTCGACCCCAACAACGCGCTCACCAGCGCCAATGTCCTGATGGTCGGTGGCTACGTGCACGGGAAGATCCAGACCGCGTCCACGACCGTGCCCGATGACTACTACCGCGTCGTGATTCCCCAGGCGGGTACCTACACGTTCGAGACATCGGGGTGGGTGGGCGCCTGCGGCTTCGCGCTCGAGGAACGCACGGTCCTCGGGCTGTACGACGCGAACGGCACCCTGCTCAGCTCGAATGACGCGATCGATGCGACGCATTTCAACTACTGTTCGCGCATCACCGCGTCCCTTGCAGCGGGGACCTACTACGTCGGCGTCGCGGGGTCGTATGGGCGGCGGTATCGGCTGCAAGCGCGGTCGGGGACCTGAGTCCAGCCGCAGCGCGCTCAGGGCGGGCGGGGCGGGCGCGCGACCCTGGACTTGCCCCCGCTCGGGCCAGCTTAGACCCACGCCGGGGTATGCCGCACGATCATGGGCCGGAGGATCAGGGGATGCGCTTCGAGGGCGGTCGGGGCGAGCGTTCGCCCGGGGGAGCGATCCGGATGTCGCGCGACATTTTGACTGCCTCGATCAGGTTGCGCGTCTCGGCTGAGGGGCGCACGCCATACTCTGCGAGCAGCCGAGCCGAGAACTCGGTGTAGGCTTGCAAGGCGGCCGCTCGGTTGCCCACCCGGTAGCAGAGCGTGACCATATGGCGGAGCTCCGCCTCGTCGCTCGGCGTAAACGCGAAAGCCCGCCGCGCCCACGTCACGGTAAGCGCATCCTCCTGTTCGAGCGCGGCCCGCTCGGCGAGGGCCCAGGCCGCTCGGCCGGCTTGCTCGTGCAAGCGCGAGCGCTCCCCGTCCACCCAGTGCTCGAACTCGGGGGCATCTGATATGAAGAACCCCTGCAAGAACTCGCCCCGGTAAAGGTCAAGCGCGTCGCCGAAACGACCTTCCAGCGCCGCCCGCTCGAACGCGGCGGTGTCGGAGCGAAGCGCTCCTTCCCGCAGCCCCACCTCCTCGTCTCCGCGGCCGACCAGCGTATCGGCTCCAAGTGCCCGGCGCAGCACGTGGATCGCCTTGCGAAGCGCGGCCCGCGCACGCTGCTGATTGAGGTTCGGCCAGAAGAGCCCGAGGAGCACGTCGCGCCTCTGGAAGCCGCGCGGCTGTGCCACCGTGAGATACACGAGGAGGGCAACCCGCTTGGGGTGCGCGAGCACACCCCGAAGCTCAGCTCCGTGGTCATCTCGCAGGTCGACCGCTCCGAGCGTGCGCAGCTCAATCATCCAGCACTCTCTCTTCGGAACACCCAAGGAACGCTCGCGCCACGAACGGGCAACGCCTTCGCCATAGCGTACTTAGCGTAGCACAAGCGTACAGAGGCCGTGCGTACTGTGCAACTCCACGCGGCAAAGAGTCGCGACGCCCACACCGAGAGCCACCACGATGACTGCTTGCGCCGTGGAATTTCTCTTGCCCTGGCTCGCCGCCTGGCACCTCTCGGGGCACCCGGATGCCTTAGCGCTCGCCGACGCAGCCCAGATGTTCGAGGTGCCGCCGGGCGTGATGTTTGCGATTGCCGATGCCGAGACGCGTCACTCGACGCGCAACACGGAGGTCTCGCGCAAGGGTGCGGTCGGGCGGATGCAAGTCTTACCGCGCGTATGGAGTCGGCGATGCGGACCCGTTTGGGGACAGAGCCGCTACGAGCGGAACATCGCGTGCGGCGCGATGATCCTGCGGTTCTACCTTGCGCGGTGTCACGAGGAAGTGCGGTGCGCCGCGTGGCACTATGTGGGGGGCGATGCGACCTATGCCCAGCGCGTCGCCGAAGGGAGTCGAGTGTACGAGGACCGGGTGCGAACGGGGGAGGATCCTGGCACCGATCTCCACTGATCGCTGGCGTCGCGGGCCAGGAGCGAATCGCCCCGCTCCCACGGCCGCGGGCGCCCCTGTTGCACGGACGTGCGGGTTGCAACGGCAGTCCCTGCAGCTAGGTTCAGACGCCGCGCGCGAGCGCAGGCAGGTTCGGATCGCCGGACCGTGCGGAAGCGCCTGGCACGGGCCCACCGCGAGACAGTTCAGCCGAACGTACGCCGAGGAGGTACGCCATGCCGCTGCAGATTGGAGAGGTCGCGCCCGACTTCGAAGCCGAAACCACCCAGGGGCGTATTCGCTTCCACGATTGGGTCGGGGATTCGTGGGCCGTGCTGTTCTCGCACCCGAAGGACTTCACGCCGGTCTGCACGACCGAGCTCGGCTACATGGCCAAGCTCAAGCCCGAGTTCGACAAGCGGCGCACCAAGATCATCGGCCTGAGTGTCGACACCGTCGCCGATCACGCGCGCTGGTCGAACGACATCAAGGAAACCCAGGGCGTTGCCCCGAACTATCCAATGATCGGCGATCCCGAGCTCAAGATCTCGAAGCTCTACGGCATGCTGCCGGCAAACCTGGAAGGGAGTTGCGCAGGGCGTACACCTGCTGACAACCAGACCGTGCGTAACGTGTTCGTCATCGGCCCCGACAAGAAAATCAAGCTCATGATCGCCTACCCAATGACCACGGGCCGGAATTTTGACGAGGTCCTGCGCGTGATCGACTCACTCCAGCTGACGGCCGCGCACAAGGTTTCGACGCCGGTCAATTGGAAGCAGGGAGACGACGTGATCATCGCGGGCTCGGTCTCGGATGCCGACGCCAAGACGCTGTTTCCGAAAGGCTGGGAAGCTCCGCGACCCTATCTCCGAATCGTACCGCAACCGCGTCCGTGAGGCGGGCGCGCAACCAGAAGAGGGGAGGCAAGCCGATCAGGTGCCTCCCCTCGTTTGTCCATGACGTTGCTGGCGGTCGGGTTCGGGCCCGCTAAGAGAGTCCGAGCCGGGCGAAGAGGTGCGCCTTCACCGCCGGGGTGATCACCCCACGCCCTACGGCGTCGTTTAGCGCACTCGTGAGGGCCTTGCGGTCAGCGTCGAGCTTCCGCTCCCGCAGCTCCTGGATCACTCGCGCCAATCGCTGATCGTATTCTCCCGACCGCAGTTGCCCTGCGTCCATCTCCTGCTTCAGCTTCTCGAGCTCCTTGATCAGCCGTTCCACCGCGACCGCTGCCATCGACCACTCCTCAACGAAGGGACGAGCCAAGATACCGCCTACGCCGCGCGCTCACGAGGACCCTCTGGAATCCACTAGCGGCGGCGCTCGCCCTAGGGTGGAGCCGGATGCAGCGCGTCCCCATCGACTTGGGGCCCGATCGCCCTTGGCGAGTGCGGCTAGCGCGACCGTTCGGCCCTAGGCGTGCGGTCGGGGCATTGTGACGAGGGTCACCCCCCGAAAGCACCACAGCTACGAGACTATGTGCGTGGGTGCGGCCCCCTGACCCAACCGGCGCCCGCGCAAAGCGCGGGACAGGAGGAACGCGATGCCAGAAGTGCGGCCCTGGGCCCGGGTGACGGGCGACGTCAACCTGGGGGTGCGCCGGGGCGCCTGGTACGAGGTCGTGCGGCTCACCCCGGAGGCCGCTTGGCTCGATGTCTCCCAGCGCACGCTCAGCGTTCCCCGCGAGTCCCTAGAGATCGTGACGGTGCGCCCCGATCAGTGGTCCGTCGTGCCGCGACCCTACGACGCCGTCGACTTGCCGGTCAAATGGGGATCCCGCTACGTCGTCTGTCCACGCTGTAGTCGGAGGGCAGCCGTACCGGAGTACCCGACCGAGATGCAATGCCCAGGTTGCAGCGGCGTCTTCACCACCTCGGAACGCGCGAGCGAGCGCGGTCCGCTCGACGACTCCCTGCGCTGACGGCACGCCCCCAGGGCGGGGGTCGCACACCGCGCCCGGGCCGATAGTCGCGAACGATAGCCTGACCGGCGGCTAGCACCTCCTGGCCCCCGAAGTAGGTGGGGATGCCCGCCGCGCCCGTCACGCGACGCGCGCTTCGCGTTGCGACCGCCACGCCGGCGACCTGTCCCCACTGGCAGGCGTACCCGTCACCCCTCCGCGCAGGGGGCGTTCGCTCACGGTAGAGCAACCTGTTAGGTTGGGTCGGCGGCAGTGTGAGCTGCGGGTCTGCCCCCTCGTCCGGTCTGACAAAGGCTTGATTCACCATCCCGGGTGGCGGCTTCCGGGGCTTCGGTATATATTCGGGTCTCCTCAGAGGAGATCCCAACCCATGTCGAGGGCACTCATGGCGGCCGAAAACGACGCTGCGAAACTCAGCGACGAGCGCAAGAAGGCGCTCAATCTCGCCATCACGCAGATCGAGAAGACCTGCGGCAAGGGGGCGATCATGCGCATGGGCGCTGACTCGCCGCGGGTACGAGTCGAGGCAATTCCCACGGGGGCGATCAATCTCGACGCCGCGATCGGGGTGGGTGGGATCCCGCGCGGCCGGGTCACCGAGATCTTCGGGCCGGAATCGAGCGGCAAGACGACGCTCGCCCTCCACGTCGTGGCCCATGCGCAGCGCAACGGTGGGGCCGCAGCCTATATCGACGCCGAGCACGCCCTCGATGTCGAGTACGCCAAGAAGCTGGGGGTCGACATCGACGACCTCCTGGTGTCGCAGCCCGACACCGGTGAGCAGGCGCTCGAGATTACGGAGATCCTCGTTCGCTCCGGAGCGGTGGACGTCGTCGTGGTAGACTCGGTCGCCGCCCTCGTGCCCAAGGCCGAGATCGAGGGGGAGATGGGTGACTCGCTCCCGGGGCTCCAGGCGCGCCTCATGAGCCAAGCGCTCCGCAAGCTCGCCGGTGCCATCAACCGGTCGCGCACCTCCGTGGTGTTCATCAACCAGCTGCGTGAGAAAATCGGCATCATGTTCGGCAACCCCGAGACCACCACTGGCGGACGGGCACTCAAGTTCTACGCCTCGGTGCGGCTCGACATGCGGCGCATCGGCCCCGTGAAGGAGCGCGAGGTCGTGATCGGCAACCACGTACGCGTCAAAGTGGTGAAGAACAAGGTCGCCCCGCCGTTCCGGCAGGCCGAGTTTGACATCATGTTCGACGAGGGGATCAGTCACGAGTCGTTGCTGGTGGACATCGCGGCAGAAGCTGGGATCATCGAGAAGTCCGGGGCATGGTACGCCTACGGCAAGGAACGCATCGGGCAGGGCCGGGAGAACGCGAAGCTCTATCTCAAGGATCATCCGGATCTGGCGGCGGAGGTCGAGGTCAGGGTGAAGGAGCACCTCGGGGTGAAGGCCGCCGCGGTCGCGGCGGACGAGGAGGCGCAAGGCTCCGAGGACTGATGACGGAGCGCCTCGTCGAGGCGGCCGAGCGCGCCGCGGTCCAGGCCCTCGCGCGCCGCGGCTACGCACGGCGCGATCTCGAGCGCTGGTTGCTGAAGCGACAGCATACGCCCACCGTCGTGCAGGCGGCGGTGGAGCGGCTCGCGGGGCGGGGGCTCGTCGATGACGCCCGCTTCGCTGAGCGCTACGCCGCCCAGCGCGCGGCCCGGGGCCGGGGGCCGGCGCGACTCATCCGGGAACTAATCGCACAAGGCGTCGAGGGCCGGGTGGCCGAGCGGGCGGTGCGGCGGGCCCTTGAGGACGAAGGGATCGAGCTTCGGGCCGCCGCCCGGGCCGTTGCGGAGCAACGGGTGCGCGTGCTCGGGGCGCTCCCACCGACGGTCCGTCGCCGTCGACTCCGCGCCTTTCTGCTGCGTCGCGGCTTCGACGCCTCTGAGGTGCGACAAGTCGTCGTAGAGGTGTGCGGGTAACCCCCGCCCACTGGGGTCGACTGACGCAAGCGTCGGCTTAGGGACCGCTCGGCTAGGCGCTGGGTCCCGGGGCGCGCGAGTGGAACGAGCGCACGATGTTGGCGGCTGGGCGGGCCGTGCGCGCAGGCGCCTCCGAGTCTGCGGCCGCCGGCCTGACCACGGCGGCGTAGAAAGCCCGGCGAACCGGTTCCGACCATCCACCCTCACACCCCGCGATGTGGGCGAGCGCCGCGGCGCGCGGGACCGCGCGGCGGTAGGGCCGCTCCGTGGTCAGCGCGTCGTAGACGTCTACCAAGCCCACGATCTGCGCCTGCACGGGGATCGCGTCGCCGGAGAGGCGGTCCGGGTAGCCCGTGCCGTCCCGGCGCTCGTGGTGCCAGCGGATGATGGGCTTGAGGTCCCAGGGAAACTCGACTGCGGCCAGGAGCTCGATCCCCCAGATCGGATGCATCTGCACCACGTCGAGTTCGTCGCGTGTGAGGGGACCGGGCTTGCTCAGGATCTCGTGCGGGACCCGGACTTTCCCGAGATCGTGGAGGTAGGCCCCGAGCCGTACCGTCGTCTGCGCGTGTCCGTCAAGGCCGAGCGCCCGCGCAACAGCCACGCCGTGTGCGGCGACACGCTCGCAGTGCCCAAAGGTGTAGGTGTCGGCGGTCTCGATGGACTGGCCCCACGCGCGGACCACGGCGAGGTACGTGGCCTCGAGCTCGGCCATCTTCCCAGCGACGTG
>DATLKW010000463.1:0-6219 GCA_035538175.1 Gemmatimonadales bacterium
GAACGAGCGCGCGTAGCAGGGCGCTGCAGCGGAGACGACCCCGACGATCTGTGTCCTCAGACCGAGGGCGTTGCGTGCGCCAGCGACCCCGCACGCCCCGGAACCGAGCCCGATCGGCACATATACCACATCGAGCTCGGATACGGCTGTGAAGAGCTCGAGCGCCCACGTCCCGGCACCACTGACGAGGAGCCGATTGAAGGATGACACCCGATGGAGCCCGCGAGCTCGCGCCAGGGTATCGGCATGATGATCTGCCTCATGAAAATCCTCCCCGTACTCCACCACCTCGGCACCGAGGCCCCGCATCGCGTCGTTTTTCTCCCGGCTGTTGCCGAACGGCACTACCACAACGGCCTCCAGCCCGAACCGTTGCGCGGCGAAAGCGAGGGATTGCCCATGATTGCCGCGGGTGGCGGAGATGACGCCCCTGGTTTCGGGATGAGTCTTCCGCAGCCAGTCCAGGTACACGAGGCTGCCGCGCACCTTGAAAGATCCCACCGGCGTGTGGTTCTCATGCTTTGCCCACAGCTCGCAGCCACCCTGACGACTCAGGAGCGGCCAGTTGTACTGCGCGGTCGGAGACATGAAACGGCAGACAACGGCCGCCGCCTCCTTGAGGTCCTGGAGTGTGGGGAGCTCCATGAGCGCAGCAGCGCGCTGGGGAGGGGGGCGCGATTGGGGACTGGTCACCCTATTCGACCACCGATTGGCGACTGATTCCCGGGCGTGAAGCGCCCCGGGCGCGAGGGACATTGCGGGACGCGCAACGCGCTGGGCGGAGGAGACGACGAGGGCGCAACGCTGAGATCGTAAGGTCTCTGCAGAAGGGGAAGCGGCGTGCTACCTTCTCGGGGTCTCGCGAACCTCGAAGCCCGGATGGGCAGAAGGGAACACGCCGCGTTGCGTAAGGTAGCCCCGGACGGCCCGTGGCGCGAGCCGATGGCCGCGCCGCGCGCCACGGCGAAGGCGATCGCGTTGGCCCAGCACTCCAACGCCCGCGCCGGTCGACGGCGCTCGTACCTCGGAACGGTAGGGCGGGCTCGGCTTCGCGGAGGCGTCACGTTCGTCGGTGCCAGTGCCGCGCGGCCCGCGCCCGGTGTGGCCTGAATGCGACCCGCGTGGCTCGACCGCCTCCGCCGCCATTGGCCCCTGCTCGTCTACGTCGCCAGCGTCGTCCTCGTGACGTTTCAGTTCGGGGGGCGAGACGCCGCGAACAACATCAAGATCTTCCGCTGGTCTTTTCAGCACCTGCTCCGCGCCCAAGACATCTACGGGCAGTATCCGGGGCTCTATTACGACGTCTTCAAGTACAGCCCGACTTGGGCCCTGTTGTTCGCGCCCTTCGCCGCGCCGCCCGCCGCAATCGGCTTCTTGCTGTGGGATCTGTGCGCGGCGGTCCTCTTTTACTACGCCATCGTGCGGCTGCTCCCCGGCCCGCCCGGCCGGGTTGCGCTGGCGATCGCCTTCTTCGAGTTCGTCGCCGCGATGCAGCACGCCTCAACCACGAATGCGGTGGTCGCGGCCCTCATCATCCTCGCATTCGTCGCGTTCGAGGAGGACCGCCAAGGGCTCGCGGCGCTATGCATCGGCGTGGGCGTCTTGATGAAGCTGTACCCCCTGGCGGCGCTCAGCTTCGCCGCGTTTCATCCGCGGAAACCGCGTTTCGCTCTCGTCTTCGTCGGCGTCCTCGCCGGACTCATCGCGGTCCCCGTACTGGTCACGACGCCGAGCGCGCTCGCCGCCCAGTGGCGCTCGTGGGGGCACACGCTCGCCGCGGACACCGCGGCGAGCGGGTGGTCGCTGATGTCCTACCTGCAACAATGGTTTGGGGTCGACTGGCCGAACTGGTCCGTGCAGCTCGGCGGCATGATCATGCTCCTCCTGCCCCTCGCGCTGCGGCGTGACCGGTGGTCCGACCCGCACTTCCGGCGGCTCTTCCTGTGCTCGGTCCTGCTCTATTGCCTCATCTTCAATCACCAGGCGGAGCGGCCGTCCGCAGTGGTCGGATTCACGGGGATCGCCCTCTGGTATGCCATGTCGCCCCGCACATGGTTCCGGACGGCCGTCATGGCCCTCGCGTTCATCGCGGTCCCCCTGCTGCACTCGAGTCTCGTGCCCTGGGTGATCCGACTCTACATCCTGCCGGGCCTGGGGCTGATCACGCTATCGTGCTTCTTGGTTTGGTGGGTGATACAGGCGGAATTGCTCGCGGACTCCCAGTCCACGCCACTCGAAACGACTTCCTGACGGCCTGCTGCCCCCCGCTACCCCGTCTCCCACCATGCCACCAACCCCTCGTGTCGGCACCGGCCGCACGTGGCGACGGCGGGAATGACCCCGCCACGGAACAGTACGCGCGAGGCACAGGCCGGGCACACACCATAGCGGCGGCCGACATCGGCGCGCGTGCCGCGCGCGGGATTGGGGTCGTCGTGCGTGCGATAGACCACGGTGAACCTGTCGGGGCGCTTGTTCCGCAGTTCGACCGTCTCCTGCGACACCGTCACCCGATTCCCTGACACATCGAGCACGGTGCGCGTTACCCCGCTGCTCACGACGGGGTACCACGCGCCTTGGCGCAGCTGGTCTCCACCCTCCCCCGCGCGCTTCGCCGCGAACCAGACCCGAGCCCACCCCTGGGGTTCTTCCATGCCGTATGAAATCGCCCGTTTTGGCCCGTCGTTCCGTGATCTGGGTAACAGGGCCGTGGGTCGAACCGCCGGTAGCCGGGGCCTCACATGGCCAGGTATATTCGCGAGGGCAGGGGGGCCAGGACGCCCTCGACCGCCGGACGGGACACTCGGAAGGGACAACCTACGATGTCGCACCTGAGAGCCAGCTGGCGCCGCCGGGGCGCGGTCGGCGTGGGGCTTCCGCTCTTCGCCACGGGCTGCCTCCTCGCGGCCGCCGGGGCGGGGGCGGGCGGCGGAATCTATTTCACCGAGCGCGGCGTCGCGTCGGTGGTCCCCGTCTTGATGGATCGGGCTGCGGCCGCGACCAAGCAGACGTTCGACGAGCTCAAGGTGCGCCAGACGAAGGCGTCGTCCGAGCAGCAGACCAGCGGGGAGCGGCGGGAACTGGACGGCGCCGTCCGGGACCGCGACGTCAGCGTCACGCTCACCGTCGACAGCACGAAGACCGCCACGCGCGTGTACGTCGTCGCCAAGACGAGCGCCGTGACATGGGACAAGGACCTCGCCCGAACGATCCTCGAGAGGATCGTCGCCTACTCGCGCTAACCGGACTATGCCGCCCACTATCTGGATCGACGGGACGTACCATGACCGCGACGGGGCCAAGATCTCGGTCTTCGACCACGGCCTGCTCTACGGCGACGGCGTGTTCGAAGGGATCCGCGTCTACAACCGGCGCGTCTTCCGCCTCGCCCAACACCTGGACCGCCTGTACGCCTCGGCCAAAGGGGTGTGGCTCGAAATCCCACTCGCCCGAGCGGCCATGCACCGGCTCGTCGAAGACGCGGTCGCCAAGAGCGGACTCGACGACGCCTACATCCGCCTCGTGGTCACCCGCGGGGTAGGGGACCTCGGGCTCGACCCGCGCAAGTGCCCGAAGCCGTCCGTCATCTGCATCGTCGACACGATTCAGCTCTGGCCGCAGGACCGCTACGACAAGGGCCTCACGGCCCTCACCGCCGCGACACCGATCCACCACCGCGAGAGCCTGTCCCCACGGATCAAGTCGCTCAACTACCTGTCGCACATTCTCGCCAAGGTCGAGGGCATTGCTGCGGGCGTGGACGAAGTCATCATGCTCGACCCCCAAGGCTATGTGGCCGAGGCGAGCGGCATGAATCTCGTCATCGTGACGAACGGCACCCTCAAGACGCCCCCTGCCTACGCCGGCATCTTGCGCGGCGTCACGCGCGACGCCGTGATCGAGCTCGCCCGCGAGGCGACCTATGGCGTCGAAGAGGTGCCACTCAATCGCTACGACCTCTATACCGCCGACGAAATGTTCCTCACCGGCACCGCCGCGGAGATCGTCCCCGTCGTCAAGCTCGACGCACGGCTGATCGGGAGCGGCAAGCCCGGCCCCACGACCCAAGAGCTCGCCAAACGCTTCCGGGTGCTCGCGACCAGGGGAGACTGACGGGGGTAGCGCTCCAACTCTTGACAGGACTTGGGGTTAGCTACATATTGCCGCGCCCTTGTTTGCGAGGTGATCCATGCCCTGGAGAGTGATCGCCCACGGCGATCAAGTTTGGCACGTGGACGCCCTCGCAGAGCGCCCGGCCAACACGGAGGCATGGCAACTGGTGCTGTCGTTCCGATCGGCATCGGAGCGCTCGCGCCGCGCGTTCTGGACGCTGTATCCGCTCGAGGCGACCTCGAAGGCGTCTCTCTTTATTCAGGCGGAGCGCATCCCCGACACCGCCCTTTCCCGGCTCCTCGCCGAGCGGCTGGCGTGAGTTCGGCGGGCACGGGCGGCGAACGGCTGCGCTTTCAGCATTTCGAGTTCCAACGGCTGGCGAGCGGGCGCTGCCGCGCCACGGTGGTGCTGGCATGGGGCGATGGACGGGAGTTTCGCGGAGAGTCGCAAGGTGTGATCTCGCAGGCGGGTGAGTTGCGCTGTTGTGCTCAGGCGACCGTCGAGGCGCTCGCACAGGTCGTCCAACCGAAGCTGGGGTTCGAGCTCCTGGGGGTGAAGGCTGTGCGTGCGTTCGATGCCACTGTCGTGATCGTGTCGCTGTCGGCCCGCCAAGAAGCGCGGGAGTCGCGCCTTGTGGGCGCGTGTCTCGCCGAGACGGACGCGCCCCGGGGCGCTGCCCTAGCCGTCCTGAACGCGACGAACCGCATTCTCGGCAACGTCGTGGCGACCCGATGACCCGGTCGGCCAGCGTACGCGTGGCCGCGCTCGTCACGGCGGTCGTGGGAGGCGCGTTGGGGACGGCCTGCGGCGGCGGCCGGGCGAGCGGTCGCGGCGCCGCGTCCATGACCCCGGCCTCGGGCGCTGGGACGCCGCCAGCCGTCGCCCCGGTCGCCGACACGCTCGCCACCCTGGCAGCAGCGCGGGCGGCGCGGGATTCGGCCGCGGATCAGAAGGTGCTCGACAGCCTGCACACGCCACGGCCGCGCGGCGACACACTCCAGACGCACGCCACCCCCACTCCGCCCCTCAAAGGCGAAGACGTGGAGCGCGCGGCCGTCCAGTTGTTCGGCTCCGAGGGGCGCAGTGCCATCGGGGCAGCGCCGGTCGCCGCGCCCACGTTCGACATCGACGTGTCGAGCTTCGCCACGAACCGGCGCGTACTCGAATACCTCGAGTTCTTCCAGGTCGATGTGCGCGACCGCTTCGACATCTGGCTGTCCCGGCTCGGTCGTTACGAAGGAATGATCCGGGCACGGCTGCGCGCCAAAGGACTCCCCGAGGACTTGGTCTACCTCACGCTGATCGAGAGCGGGCTCTCGAACACCGCCGTCAGCCGGGCCCGAGCCGTCGGCATGTGGCAGTTCATGGCGAGCACGGCGCGGCTCTACGGCCTCACGGTGGATCCCTGGGTGGACGAGCGCCGCGATCCGTTCAGGGCGACCGAGGCGGCGGTCAACTACCTCGCCGACCTGCGCGAGCGGCTCGGCAGCGTGTACCTCGCGGCCGCCGCCTACAACGCCGGGGTCGGACGCATCGAGCGCGGCCTGTACCGCCTCCCCGGAGAGTCCGACTCGGTCGACGACCGCACCTTCTTCCAGCTCTCCGACCGCCGCTACCTGCGACGGGAGACCCGGGACTACGTGCCCAAGCTCATTGCCGCGTCGCTCATCGCGAAGCGCCCGGAGCCCTACGGGTTCCACCCCGACCCGCTGCCACCCCTCGTGTTCGACGAGGTCACGGTCGCCGACGCCACCGGGCTCGACGTGATCGCGCGCCTCGCCGACACCTCCGTGGCCGCCCTGCTCGAGCTCAACCCGCACTTGGTGCGCGGCGTCACGCCTCCCGGCCGCGTCGTCGTCGTGCGCGTGCCGCGCGGAAGCGGCACCCGCGTGGCGGAGCGCTACGATAGCCTCCCCGTGACCGAACGGATCACGTTCGTCGATCACCCTGTTGCCATAGACGTCATAGACGCCGAGCACGTCGGCCAGAAACAGGCCGTCGAACCGCCCGCGCTCCAGCGTTTTGGCGAGATCAAGCCAGTAGGGGAGGCGGTTGTAGTCGGCCGTGCGGTCGCGCGGATGCGTCCACAGTCCCGGCGATTGATGG
>DATLKW010000464.1:0-5304 GCA_035538175.1 Gemmatimonadales bacterium
CTTGCGCAAGACCCCGCCCATCGAAATCACGTCGTCGTCGGGGTGCGGCGAGAAGACCAGCACCGACTGGCGGGACGGGAGGCGGGCCCGGCCACGGATCTTGTCCCGTAACTGGTTGAAGACGAGGCCATTGATCGGCCCGGGCGCCCCGTGCTTGGCGAGCAGTGGGCTCAAGTGGTGCTCGGCATAGTCGCGCGCCGTGAGCTTCAAGAGCGCCTTGCCCGTCTGCTCGGCGAGCCACACCGCCGCCCGCTCCGTCTGCGCAGGTGTCCACTCGACGCTCCCCAGGACCCATGGGGTCTTCACGCGCGTGAGCTCCGCCGCAGCGGCGAGGTCCAAGTAGACCGTGGCGTTGCGGTGGTGCTGCAGGAACGTGGCGGCGACGTCCTGCGACACCTCCCCCTCCACCGCGCGCGCCACGATGTCGGCCTTGTGCTCGCCCGTGGCGATCAAGGCAATCTCGCGGGCGTCGAGAATGGTCGCGACCCCCATCGTGATCGCCTCGCGCGGCACGTTGTCCTCGCCGAAGAAGTCCGCCGCGGCGTCGCGGCGGGTCACCGTGTCAAGGGTGACGAGACCTGTGCGCGAGTCCTGCGAGGAGCCCGGCTCGTTGAAGCCGATGTGACCGCTCTTGCCGATCCCGAGGAGCTGGAAGTCGATCCCTCCGAGCTCGGCGATGGCCCGCTCGTAAGCGGCGCAGTGCTCGGCGAGCCGCTCGCGAGGCACGCTCCCGTCGGGGATGTGCACCTGCGCGGGCGGGATGTTCACCTGTGCGAAGAGGTTCTCCGCCATGTAGCGCCGGTAGCTATGCGGGCTCTCGGGCGACATGGGGTAGTACTCGTCCAGGTTGAACGTCACGACGCGCGAGAAATCCACCTCCCCGGCGCGGTGGCGCCGGATCAGCTCGCGGTAAATGCCGAGCGGCGTGCTGCCCGTGGCGAGCCCGAGCACGCAGCGGCCCTTGGCCGCCGTCTCCCGCGCGATCACCTCGACGACGCGGTCGGCGAGCAGGACCGCGAGGTCGTCGTGATCGGGGACCACGACGGTCGGCAGGTGCTCGCGTTCGCGCGGGCCGTCGATCGCCCCTCGCGGGGCGGGGCGCGGCGCCCGCACCACGGGGGCATCGTCAGGCGTCATCGGGGTGCTCGCTCCTTATAAGGAGGAAAGAACGAAGACTAAGGCAAAGAATACGTCCCCCCGAGACCCCCGGCAAAGGCGTCGGCAGGAACGGCGGGCGGCCGCGGGCCCCGAGCGCACCGTTGCTTGACGGAACGCACGGTTCGTCGCATATGTACGATGCGCCCCCAAGTCCAACGGAGATGACCTCTTGCTCGGCGGCCGCCTGGGTGCGGCATGCCCGACCGCCAGGGGGTCGGTGTACGCCTGGGAGCCACGGTGCCGCAACCGGAGCCGTTCGTCGAAGGCAGACGCGAGATCCTGCGCCAGGCGAGCGTGGCCCTCGGCGGCCGGCCGGTCACCGTCTGGGAGGTCTCCGCGCACGCCGAACTCGAGCCGCAAGCCTCGAGCGACCCCACGCCCGGGCACCACGGCACGAAACTCGACGTCGACGCCACGCTGAGACGCTGGAACATCGCCATCGTGCAGGGGAGCCGCTGGGTTGGGTGCCGTGGCGGCGGCGAGGATTGGGTGGTTGCCCCCGTGCGCACCCGGCCCCCCGCCCCACCCCCCGAGGGCCGAGAGCGCCGCAGCCGGGAGCGCCTCACCCTCGAGCTCGCCGGGCTGTGCCTCGGCCTCCTCGACCGACGCGAGCCCCTCGCCGGTCCGGCGGGGACCCGCCCCGACCCGCTGCAGGACATCACCACGCTCCCGGGTATCATCGCCCACGAACTGTCCAATCCCTTGACAGCGGCGCGCGCCGGGCTGCAGCTCGCCATGGAGTCGCTGGGACGCTGGACCGAGGTGGCGGCCGGACGGCGGCTCGAGCTCCTGGACGAGCTCGGCCAGATCGTTGAGGACATCGACCGCTCCGTGAACTTCCTGCGTGCCATCAAGGACCGCGCCCGCGGCGCCCTCGCGCGCTCCGAGCGATTCGACGCGGTCCGGGTCGTACGCTCCTGCTGTACCCTCGAGAGCCGCGTCCTCAAGGAGAAGAGGGTCCCCCTCGAGTTCGACTCGACGCTCGAGAGCGCCTACCTAAAGGGCGACCCCAACGCGTTGTACGACATGCTGGTGAACCTGATCCGTAACGCCGCCGACGCGAGCCAGGGCCGCCCGGCGTTGATCCGGGTCGGGCTTGCCCAGGAGGGCCAAGCGCTCCGCCTTACAGTCGAGGACCAGGGCACGGGCATCCGCTCCCAGGACCTCGAGCGAATCTTTGAGCCGGGCTTCACCACCAAGGAGTTCGGCGAGGGCAGCGGGATGGGGCTCGTCGTCGTGCAGAGCGTCGTCCGGAACATGTTCGCCGGCAGCATCGTGGTACAGTCGAAGCCGGACGTGGGAACCACCGTCACCGTGACGCTGCCGATCCCCCCCCAGCGCTCCCTGGACGTGCTGGCCGGGCGCGCGCGCACCTAGACCGCGTCGTCACCCCGTTACTCCGCTTCGCGCAGCAGCGCCGCGACGTCGAGCGGCCGCGTGTGCATGACGAGCCGGCCGTCGGCCGCGCGGGGCCACTCCGCTTCGGGCCGATCGCGGTAGAGCTCCACGCCGTTGCCGTCCGGGTCCCGCAGGTAGATCGCCTCGCTCACGCCGTGGTCCGCGGCGCCCTCGAGCGGGACGCGCGCCGCGAGCACGCGGTGCACCACGCCGGCGAGCGCGCGACGGTCCGGATACAGGATGGCGAAGTGATAGAGCCCGGTCGTCCCGGGCGGCGGCGCCGGCGCCCCATGCCCCGCCCAGGTGTTCAGGCCGATGTGATGATGATAGTCCCCCGCCGCGAGGAAGACCGCGTCCTCCCCGTAGCGCGTCGTCTCCGTAAAGCCCAGCACGTCGCGGTAGAAGCGTAGCGATCGCTCGAGATCCGACACGGTGAGGTGGACGTGTCCGATACGCGTGCCCGCTGGAATCGCTGCCATCACCCAAGCAACGCGCCGGTGTTCCCGGAGCGGTTAGATTCCCCCGCATGCCCGCGAACGCCAAGATCCCCACCCCCACGAACGAGCCGGTGCTCGGCTACGCGCCGGGGAGCGCGGAACGCCTTGAGCTCAAGAAGGCCCTGAAGGACCTCTCGGGCCGCCCAACGGACATTCCGCTCATCATCGGAGGCCGCGAGGTCCGGACCGGCAAGACCGCCGATGTCGTCATGCCGCACTGCCACCGCCACGTGCTCGCCAAGGTCGCGCAGGCGGGCCCGCGCGACGTGGAGGCCGCCATCGCCGCCGCCCGCGCAGCGTGGTCCGAGTGGTCGGCCTGGGGGCTCGAGCGGCGGGCCGCGGTGTTCCTCAAGGCGGCCGAGCTCCTCGCCACTCGCTACCGACCCCTCGTGAACGCGGCCACCATGCTCGGGCAGTCGAAAACCGCCCACCAGGCAGAGATCGACGCGGCGTGCGAGCTGATCGATTTCTTCCGCTTCAACGTCCACTATGCGGAGCGAATCTACGCCGAGCAGCCGCTCTCCGCCCCCGGCGTCTGGAACGCCCTCGACTACCGCGCGCTCGAAGGGTTCGTCTACGCCGTGACCCCCTTCAACTTCACGTCGATAGGCGGGAATCTCCCGAGCGCACCGGCCATCATGGGGAACACCGTCGTGTGGAAGCCCGCCGCCACCGCGACGCTCTCGAATTACTTCATCATGCGGCTGCTCGAAGAAGCGGGCCTGCCGCCCGGCGTGATCAACTTCGTCCCCGGTCCCTCGCCCCAGATCTCGGAACGCGTGCTCGGCGACCGGGCCCTGGCGGGGATCCACTTCACCGGATCGACCGAGGTGTTCCAGGCCCTGTGGCAACAGGCGGCGGCGCACCTCCCGGGCTACGCCGGCTACCCGCGCCTCGTTGGCGAGACGGGCGGCAAGGACTTCATCCTCGCCCACGCGAGCGCCGACGTCGATGCCCTGGCGACGGCCATCGTGCGCGGCGCCTACGAGTACCAGGGACAGAAGTGCAGCGCGGCCTCCCGCGCCTACGTGCCGGACACGCTCTGGCCCGTGTTGCGCGAGCGCGTGCTCGCGATGCTCACGGACGTCAAGGTCGGGGACCCGGCCGACTTCCGGAACTTCATGGGGGCCGTCATCGACCGGAAGGCGTTCGACAAGATCAAGGGCTACATCGACGCGGCGCGCCAGGCGTCGGGCGTCACGGTGTTGTTCGGCGGCGGCACCCACGACACGGAGGGCTACTTCATCGAGCCCACCTTGCTCCAGGTCGAGGATCCGCGCTACCGCACCATGTGCGAGGAGATCTTCGGACCGGTCCTGTCGCTCCACGTGTACCCTGAGGCCCGCTTTAGGGAGGTGCTGCGCACGGTCGACGAGACCACGCTCTACGCCCTCACCGGGGCGATCTTCGCGCGGGACCGGCGCGCCGTGGACGAAGCGCACGTCGCCCTGCGGTACGCCGCCGGTAACTTCTACGTGAACGACAAGCCGACCGGTGCCGTTGTGGGGCAGCAGCCGTTCGGCGGCGCGCGCGCGAGCGGGACCAACGACAAGGCCGGCAGCCTCCTCAACCTGATCCGCTGGGTGAGCCCGCGGACGGTGAAGGAGACCTTCGTGCCCCCGCGGAGCTTCACCTACCCCTTCATGGCCGAGGCCTGACGATGAGCAGGGGAGGGAGGGGCAGCGCCCGCCCCCCGCTCCTCGTGCTCGCGATGGGGGGAGCGTTCGCGCTGCTCGTCATCGCCCTCGTGATCGGCTCCCTCACCGAGCCCGAATTCCCGCCCTACGCGCTCAATGCTGCCCGGCCCGTACCGGTCGGCGACTCGCTCGCGGGGCCGCTCACCTACACCCTGGACGCCGCGGCCACCGATCGCTGGCGCCGCTTCGCCTTCCGCGAGAGCGCCGTCGTCGAGGCAGGCGCCTGGGACGTCGCGTTCCGACGCTTCCACCTGATCGCCGCCCCGGGGGCCGGCATCGTCGATCTGGGCCCGGTACCGTTCGACTCGGTGCGCGAGCTCCCCGCCGCGGGCTACCGCGCGAACGACCCCGGCCCCGACACCACGAACCCGAGCGTGGGCAAATGGTACGCCTACAGCATGTTCAGCCACCTCCTCACGTCGCGTCACCACGTCTACGGCGTCCGCACGGCCGACGGGAGATACGCGAAGCTCGAGCTGCTCGCCTACTACTGCCGGGAGGTGGGGACGGCGTGCGTCACGTTCCGCTACGCCTACCAGGGCGATGGTACCCGG
>DATLKW010000465.1:0-1732 GCA_035538175.1 Gemmatimonadales bacterium
GCTCAGCCCACGCCCCGCGGGCCACGGCGAGCCGTTGGCGCGCGCTGTCCACCCAGCCGGCATTCAAATCGGCCGCCACCCCCATGCGCAACGCGAGCGCGCGCTCGGCATCGCTCGCTCCCCGCTGGGCGAGACATCCCAGGATCACGCGGGCGGGCCCCTGGCGTTGTGCCTGGCTCCCGAACACCGCCGCTTGAAAGGCGAGGTACTGCAGGGCCCGAAAGCTGTGCCGGCACGCCGAGCGGAGCAGCGACAGTTGGGCGGGGACCGAGCCCAGGAGTAGGGTGTCGGCGACACCGATCACTTCCGCCACGACCGACGTGGAGTCGATGTGGAGATAGTCGTGAATGAGTCGCGCCGTCTCGGCGCGGTCACCCCGCTGATGCGCCAACGAGATCAGATGGCCGATGGCGGGAGAGAATCGGGGATCCAAGTCGAGGACCGTGTTGAACGCCACCTCGGCCTCCCCGGGACTCTCGTCGAACAGGCCGCCGAAGTGGTAGTAGAACTCGCCGAGGGCGTACCACGCCAGCGGGTAGCCGGGCGCCGCTCGCGTGGCGTCCTTCAGGCGCGCGAGGGCCAATGCCCCCTCGCCGCGCACGACGAGCTCGGCGAACCCCTCGAAGACCAGGCTATCGGCACGGGAAAGGCCTAGCTGGTGTTGCTCCGCGGCGCGCAGCGCCGTGCCGAAGCCGTGCTCGGTCGGGTCCACCTGGGCGGCCACGAGCGCCAGGCGCAGCCGCGCCATGGCGAACCCCGAGTCGGCATCGATGACCCGCGTGTAGTCGTCGCGCGCAGTGTGGTAGTCGCCGCGCCGGAACGCGGCTTCCGCGTTCAAATACGCGGCGAGGACTTCGGGGCCTCCGTGGGGCAGCGTGACCTCGGGACTCGGCCTGAACGCCGGGTAGAGCGCGACCCAGGCGGAGTCCATCATGCGCGATTCGTCGCTCCCCACCCGCCCCGTCGCCACGCCGCTGCGGCGGACGCGCCCGTCCTCGTACAGCGTCGTGGTCAGCGTGACGGTCGAGCCCGCGTAGGCGACGCTCCCCTGCACGTAGAATCGCGCGCCGAGCCGACCCGCCACCGCGCGGGCTTCCTCGTTCGACGGCGGGTCGGTCCCCACTTGCGCCACCACCTTCCCGAACGACACCACGTCGCCGAGTCCCTCTACCGGCCGGAAGCGAGAGATGAAGTACTCGGGAAGCTGGGTGGCCGGGTAGGGTGGCGTGCCGAGGACCGCGAACGGCATGACGGCAAGACGCGGGGCCGAAGCACCGTCAGGCCGCGGCACGAGCCGAGCGGCGACCGCGAGGAGAAGGACAGCGGCCCCCACCGCCGCCACCCACCGCCCCCACCGGGGGCGCCCCGACTGGAGGGCGGCGAGCCAGGCGTCGGCCGAGCTCGGTCGCTCGTCGGGACGGGGCACGAGCGGAGCGACGTGCGCTTGGGCCTCACCTGCCGAGAGCTCGGGGCGCGCGGCGCGGAGCACGCGCGCCAGTGCCGGACGCTCTGCGGCGAACACGGGGGTCCCACCCGTGAGGGCCTCGAAAGCAACGGTCGCGAGGGCGTAGAGGTCGGTCCGCCCGTCGACTCGGCCGCTCGCCGCTTGCTCTGGTGCCATGTATCCCGGCGTCCCGATCGGGGCGCCAGACTCCGTGAGCGAGGGCTCCGCCACCCCGTCCACCCGCGCGATCCCGAAATCGGCGAGCAGGGCGCGCCCCGAGTCTTCGTC
>DATLKW010000466.1:0-10742 GCA_035538175.1 Gemmatimonadales bacterium
CGGAACGGGGCGCTGGGCGTGGAGCTCGTGTGCCACGACGCCGTTGATTTCTACGAAAATGTGCTCGTCCGCCATCTCCAGGTCACCAATCTGCAGGACCGCGCGCGGGAGATCCGGCTGTTCTTTCATCACGACTTCCACATCGGCGGCAACGACATCGGCGATACGGCGTTTTACTCGCCTGAGACCCAGGCGCTGATTCATTACAAGGACGACCGCTACTTCCTCATGAGCTGCGCCGTGGGCGCGGACATCGGGGTACAGCGGTACGCGTGCGGTCAGAAGGAGGTCGGTGGGGCGGAAGGGACCTGGCGCGACGCAGAGGACGGGGAGCTCCAGGGTAATCCCATCGCGCAGGGCGCCGTGGACTCGACCATGGGACTATCGCTCACCGTGGCGGCGCGCGGCGGGGCGGAAGCGGATTATTGGATGGCGGCGGGACGGGACTTCCGCGAGGTCGCCACGATCGACAAGGTCGTGCGCGACAAGACGCCGGGGGAGCTGTTGCGTCGCACGCGTAACTACTGGCGTCTGTGGGTGCGTAAGGACCAGCGCGGGCTCGGCGACCTGCCTGAGCTCGTCGGCGAGCGGTACAACCAGAGCCTCCTGATCATTCGCTCGCAGATCGACCACGACGGGGCGGTCATCGCCGCCAACGATACGGACATCGTGAGATTTGCGCGCGACACCTACTCCTATGTGTGGCCGCGCGATGGTGCGATTGTGGTCGGCGCCCTGCTGCGAGCCGGACACGTGGGGGCGCCGGAGAAATTCCTGCAGTTCTGCTCGCACATCATCTCTCCGCTCGGATATGTGCGTCACAAGTACAACCCCGACGGCACCCTCGCCTCGTCCTGGCACGGCTATGTGCGCGATGGCAAGCCCGTGCTCCCGATTCAGGAGGACGAGACGGCGCTCATCATCTGGGCGCTGTGGCAGTACTTCGAGCTGTACCGGCGAATCGAGGAGACGGCGCCGTTCTACCGGACGCTGGTGACACGCCCCGCGGATTTTCTCCTCGGGTATGTGGATGGAAGCGGCCTGCCACTTCCCTCGCACGATCTGTGGGAGGAGCGGTGGGGCGTACACGCGTTCACAGTGGCGGCGGTGATCGCCGGGTTGCGGGCGGCCGCTCGGGTCAGCGACGCGTTCGGGGAGGCCGAACGGGCGGCTCGCTACGACGCCGGCGCTGAGCGGATGCGCGACGC
This sequence comes from Gemmatimonadales bacterium, assembly GCA_035538175.1. Classification (GTDB taxonomy): domain Bacteria; phylum Gemmatimonadota; class Gemmatimonadetes; order Gemmatimonadales; family GWC2-71-9; genus AG41. The sequence goes on from DATLKW010000466.1 coordinate 1,209, forward strand.
TTTGCGGGCAGTGCTGTGGAATGAGCGGGAGCAGCGGTTTGCGCGCATGGCTACGCCCGGCTCCAACGGGTACACCCTCGACATGACGGTTGACTCGAGCCTCTTCGGGCTGGTGGAGCTCGGCGCGCTCGCGCCCGACGATCCGCACGCCGAGGCCACGCTGCGCCAAGTCGAAGAGCTTCTCTGGGTCCATACCGACATCGGTGGCCTCGCGCGCTACGAGAACGACGCCTACCACCAGGTCGAACGGGCGGACACGAAGCGCGTGCCGGGCAACCCGTGGTTCATCAGCACATTGTGGCTTGCCCGCTATCGCCTACTGCGAGCCCGAACGGCGGAGGAGCTCGCCGGGGGCCTCGAGCTCATCGAGTGGGCCGCCCGTCGAGCATTGCCGTCGGGGGTAATGGCCGAGCAGTTGCATCCCTATACGGGCGAGCCCCTTTCGGTCTCGCCGCTCACGTGGAGTCATGCGGCGTATGTCCGCGTGGTGCGCGAGTACCTCGACCGGACCGCGCATCTCAAGCGCTGCCCGACGTGCGGTCAGCAGACGGGGCGCAAGTCGCGGCTCACCGACCGGCTCGCGGCCATTCCCGACGGCGAGGAGCCGCCGCTCATTCGGCCCGACGCCCCACCTCCCCCACGGGCAGTCGAGAGCTAAGCATGGCATCGCGTCAAGTTGTCGTCGAACCACCGGGACTGTTCGCTCGCCGCGCGGCGGCGGGGCTGGCGGAGGCGCTGTCGGATGCCCTCAGCGCCCGCGGGCAATGCACGATCGCGCTCTCCGGCGGTACGACGCCACGCCCGGTGTACGCCGCGCTCGCGGCGCCGGATCTGGCAAACGGCATCGACTGGAGCCGGGTCCACGTCTACTTCGCTGATGAGCGGGCCGTTCCGCCCGACCACGTCGACAGCAATTTCCGCATGGCGAGGGAGTCGCTGCTCTCACGCGTACCCATCCCCGCGGCGCAGATTCACCGGATGGAAGGCGAGCGCCCCGATCTCGACGCCGCGGCCGCGGCCTACGACCGGCTGCTGCCCGGTGCGCTCGACGTCCTGGTCCTCGGCGTGGGTGCGGACGGGCACACCGCATCCCTGTTTCCCGGCGCGCGAGCGCTGACGGAGGGGCAGCGTCGGGTTGTGGCGGTAGACGGCCCCAGGCCGCCGACGCGGCGGCTGACGATCACGCCACCGGTCATCGCCGCGGCTCGGAAGGTGGCGGTGCTTGCCGCAGGGAAGGCAAAGGCGTGGGCCGTCGCTCGAGCGCTCGACGACCACACCTCCGCCACCGAGGTCCCGGCGACCCTCGCCCGTCACGGCGTGTGGTTTCTCGATGTGGCCGCCGCGGCGGAACCGGCCCGGCCCGTCATATGAACGTCCTTGCTGGCGACGTGGGCGGAACGAACGCCCGCCTCGCGCTCGTCGACGTGTCGGATGGGCGGGCGATCATCCGTGAGCAGCGCACTTATCCCAGCCGCGCCTATGCGGGGCTCGCGGCGCTCGTCCGGACCTTCTATGCGGAAACGGGCGCTCATCCGGAGCGAGCGTGCATCGGAGTGCCATGCCCGGCCACTGAGGACGAGTGCCGCTCGGCGAATCTTCCGTGGCGTATTGAGGCCGCCGCGCTGGCCGCCAGCATCGGCGTCGCGTCCAGCGCGCTCATCAATGATTTCACCGCGATGGGCCACGGCATTGCATTGCTGGGTGCGGACGACGTGGAGACGTTGCAGGTTGGGGAGCCCAAGGCGCGCGCGCCGATTGGCCTCATCGGCGCGGGAACTGGCCTTGGTGTCGGATTCCTCACCTGGCGCGGCGATCACTATGAGGTCCACGGCTCCGAGGGCGGTCACACCGGCTTTACGGCCCGCGGCGAGCGGCAGGCAGGCTTGGCGCGTGCGCTCGAGCGGGATTACGGACGCGTCTCGCAGGAGCGCGTGCTCTCGGGGCCCGGGATCTTGGCGACCTACCGGTACCTCGCGACCCCCGGGGCGGGCGCTGCACCGGAGAACGCGGCGATCCGCGCTGAGATCGACAATGGCGACCCAGCGGCGGTCATTTTCCGACACGCGCTGGCGGGGACCGACGCGCTCTGCCGCGAGACGCTCGACCTCTTCGTCGATGCGCTCGGGGGCGCGGCGGGGGACCTGGCCCTCACTGTGCTGGCCCGCGCAGGGATCTACGTCGGCGGCGGGATCGCCCCCCGCATCGTGGCTGTCATACGTGAGGGAGCGTTCCTTCGGGCATTTCGGGACAAGGGCCGGCTATCGGCGTATGTCGAGAACGTCCCCGTGCACATCATCGTTAACCCGCACGTGGGGCTGTTGGGTGCGGCTGCCGTCGCGGCGCGCCTCCCTTAGGATACGTCCAATGCCGAGCACGGGCGTAGTCGGAAGTCGCGACGGCCGGACAGAATAACGATGCCCCGTCGCTGCGCCGCGATCTCGCGGCCGTGAGCGTGGCTATGTGAAGGAGGAGCAGCGATGCAACTGGCGATGATCGGACTGGGCCGCATGGGCGGCAACATGGTGCGGCGGCTGCTCCAAGGCGGGCACGAGGTGGTGGTCTACGATCGCAGCGCCGAGGCGATTCAGGCGCACGTGCAGCTTGGGGCGAAGGGCGCCCGCGATCTCGCCGACACCTGCCGTCAGCTCACCGCCCGGCGCATCGTCTGGATGATGGTGCCGTCCGGTCAAGCGGTCGAGAACACGATCGACCAGGTCGTGCCGCACCTCACCCGCGGGGACATCATCATCGACGGTGGCAACTCGAACTTTCGGGACTCGATGCGCCGCGCCAAGGCGCTCGAGACCAAAGGGCTCGAGTTCGTCGACTCGGGCACGAGCGGCGGTATCTGGGGGCTGAGGGTGGGGTACTGCCTGATGATCGGCGGGTCCACCACGGCCGTGCGACATTGCGAGCCCATCTTCAAGACGTTGGCGCCTCCTGACGGATATGCGCACGTCGGGCCCACGGGGGCTGGGCACTACGTGAAAATGGTGCACAATGGCATCGAGTACGGCCTACTTCAGGCGTACGCCGAAGGCTACGAGATCCTGCACGCCTCGAAGGACTTCGATCTCGACCTTGGTGCGATCGCGAACCTGTGGAACCAGGGGAGCGTCGTGCGCTCCTGGCTCAACGAGTTGGCGGCGCAGGCGTTCGCGCGGGATCGTGAGCTGGCGACGATCAAGGGATTCGTCGAGGACTCAGGCGAGGGTCGCTGGACCGTGGAGGAGGCGATGCGCCTCGACGTCCCCGCGCCCGTCATCACGCTGTCGCTCCTGACCCGGTTCCGGTCGCGGCAGGCCGAGTCGTTCGGGGCCAAGGTGATTGCCGCGCTGCGCAACGAGTTCGGCGGTCACGCGGTGCAGTCGGCATGAGCCAACGGCTCTCGGTCGCCGCGCGGATCGCCGAGGCACTCCAGCCGTCGCTCTTCGCCCTGAAGACGGCGGAGCCGTGCACCATCGTCATTTTCGGCGCGGGAGGCGACCTGACGCGCCGCAAGCTGCTCCCGGCCCTGTACCACCTGCTGCAGGACGGGCTGCTGCCGCCGACCGTGGCCGTGATCGGCGTGGCACGTGAGCGGCTCGACGATGCGTCATTCCGCGCGGCGATGCAGCACGGTCTCGAGGAGTTTGCCGGCGACGGAGCCAGGCCCGACGTGACCGCCACCCTGAGTGAGCGACTGTTCTACGTGCCCGGCGACCTGAATGACCCGCAAACGTACGCCACGCTCGGCCAGCGGCTCGACGCGCTGGAGGCGAGCGCTCCGCTGGCGGCCAGACGCGGTCGCCTGTTCTACCTCGCCATTCCACCCAGCGTGTACCCGGAAGTGATTCGCCACCTGCACGTGAGCGGCGTCGCTCCACGCGTGGCCGATCCGGCCGCGCAACCCTGGACGCGGATCATCATCGAGAAGCCGTTCGGTCACAGCCTCGAAAGCGCACGGGCGCTCAACGCGATCGTGGGTGAAGCCTTCGCCGAACATCAGGTCTACCGGATCGATCACTATCTCGGCAAAGAGACCGTCCAGAATCTCCTGGTGTTCCGGTTCGCCAACTCGATCTTCGAGCCGGTGTGGAATCGCCAGCACGTACACCACGTGCAGATCACGGCGGCCGAGAGCGTCGGCGTCGAGCACCGCGGGCGCTATTACGAGGAAGCGGGCGTGGTGCGCGACATGTTCCAAAACCATTTGCTGCAGCTCCTCACGTTCACCGCCATGGAACCGCCGGTGACGTTCAACGCGGACGCGGTGCGGGATGAGAAGGTGAAGGTGCTGCGCGCGATCCGCCCCATCGCGCCGTCGGAGATGCACGACTACCTGGTGCGTGGGCAGTACGGCCCGGGATCGATCGAGGGCCGGCCCGTGCCGGGATACCGCGAGGAGCCCGACGTCGCTCCCGATTCCGGCACGGCGACGTATGCCGCGGCACGCTTCATGATCGACAACTGGCGCTGGCACGACGTGCCGTTTTACGTGCGCTCCGGCAAGCGCATGCCGCGGCGCGCTACGGAGATTGCGATTCAGTTCCGGCAGCCCCCGCACCTCATGTTTCCGCTGCCGCCGGGCCACACGCTTGAGCCCAACGTGCTTGCTGTTCGCGTCCAGCCGAATGAAGGGATCTCACTCCGTTTCGAGGTCAAGGTCCCAGGCGTGGAAGTGCGGATGGTGTCCGTCGACATGGACTTCGACTACCATCAGGCGTTCGGCGAGGCGAGCCACGAGGCGTACGAGACGCTGCTGCTCGACTGCATGTTGGGCGATGCGACGCTGTTCACTCGGTCGGACGAAGTCGAGGCGGCGTGGTCGGCGGTAGATCCGATCATCTACTACTGGGAGCACAAACGGCCAGATCACTTCCCCAACTACGCGGCGGGCAGTTGGGGGCCCGAGGTCGCGGACGAGTTCATCGCGCGCATGGGGGCGAAATGGCGCGAGCCGTGAACCGCGCTTCACGTCTTACCCGCATTGCGCACAGGCTGGGGTCCCGATCGCTCGGACTGCAGAAAGCTCGTTAGTCATGCCACGACGGCCATGACTCTGCTGTAAATGAAGCGCCCCGGGAGCTTGGTCCACGAGACGTTCCGAGAGTGGTGGCGAGCTCACTGCGGTGCTCAACGGGGACCCGCAGGGCGGGATGCCGCGCGGCGCCTGGAGGCCGGCAGGCGCGCGTCAGGAGTGGGCGAAAGCGCTTCTGGCCCAGCGGAGGTACCGATGAGATCTGAGCAAACAGGTCGTCGGCCGAGCTTCGTGGGCCTGGTCTTCCGGGTCATGTTGTTCGCGACCGCGCTGGGTGCTCCCGATGCGGCGCTATGCCAATCGCGCCGATTCGAGCTCGCCGACCTCGCGAAGCTTGCCCAGCTTGCTGACCCAGAAATCTCGCCGGACGGTAGGTTCATCGTGATGGTCGTTTCCCGCCCTAACTTCCACGACGACCGCTACGATAGCGAGCTCGTCCTCATCGACGTGGCGACCGGCGTGCAACGCGTCCTCACGCACGAGCGGAAACGGATCCTCCAACCTCGGTGGTCTCCCTCTGGTTCGCAGCTCGCCTTCCTAGACCTAGCGGGCACCGGGACGGAGGCACAAGACCAGGTGTTCGTGATGGCGGCGAGCGGCGAGGACGTCCGCCAGGTCACCAACTCTCCTTCCGGAGTGCGACAGTTCGCCTGGCGTCCCGATGGCCGGGAGATTGCCTTCGGCGCCGTTGACGAGCCAGAGAAAAAGAGCGGGCCGGAGCGGTATAACGACGCCTTCGAGGTGGGCGACAACGATTATCTCGCTACCGAGGCTGCTAGGCCGACGCACCTCTGGCGCGTCCTTGTCGACAGTGGACAGGCGTGGCGCGTGACGTCCGGTGCGTGGAGCCTGGCGACGAGCCTCAGCATCTCGCCCCTCTCGTGGTCTCCAGACGGCAAATCAATCGCGTTCACTCGAATTGCGAGTCCCAATTCCGGCGACTCCGACCAGGGTGTCATCCAGATCGTCGACCTCGCCAGCGGTGCGCTCCGTCCGCTCACGCGCCGTGGGGCTCGCGAAGGATCGCCCAGCTTCTCCCCCGATGGTTCCCACTTGGCGTACACCTATCCGCGGGAGGGGGACCCGGCGAACGGCGATGAGATCTACGTCGCGCCGGCGTCGGGGGGCGAGGGGAGGAGCGTCACCCACGGGCTCGACCGCAATGTGACAGGCAGCTGGATGCGGGACGGCAGATCGCTGCTCGTAAGCGGGAATGACGACACACGCGTAGCACTCTGGCTGCAGCCGCTCGACGGCCCAGCACAGAGAGTGCAGCTGGGCGAGGTTGTCTCCTATTCCGATGTCACGGTCGGGCCTGATGGCGCACTAGCCTTTATTGGCATCGAGGCTGGCCGCCCACCGGAACTGTACTACCTGGCGTCGCCCACCTCCCCTCCAAGACGTCTCACCGACTTCCATCAGGAGATAGCCGCGCTCGCACTGGGAAGGACTGAGCCCATCGAGTGGCAGGGGCGAAACGGCTTCCGCAGCGACGGCGTGCTGACCTTCCCGCCGAACTTCGAGCGCCGGAAGAGCTACCCCCTTGTGCTCTTAATCCATGGAGGACCGACCGGTGCCTCGACCCAGGAATTCAGCAGCTTGCCGCAGCTCATGGCCGCCCGCGGCTGGGTCGTCTTCCAACCCAACTACCGTGGAAGCGACAATCTGGGAACCGTCTATCAGCACGCGATCGTGAATGACGCCGGCGATGGTCCTGGCCGCGATGTCATGGACGGGCTTGCTGCCCTGAAGCAGCGCGGGTTCGTGGATACCGCGCGGATCGCCGTATGCGGGTGGTCGTGGGGCGGGTTCATGACTACGTGGCTCATCAGTCACTTCCAAGGGTGGCGAGCGGCGGTCGCCGGGGCGGCGGCGATCGACATTCTCGATATGTACAGCCTGTCGGACCTGAACGTCATGCGGCGTCACACTATTGTTGGATCACCATGGGTGCGGGATGGGGAGACGCGTTACCACAAGCAATCACCGATCACATACGTGTCCCGGATCCGCACTCCGACATTGATCCTGCACGATACGAAGGATGCACGTGTGACGGTAACCCAGTCGTATAAGCTTTATCACGCGCTCCACGACAACGGCGTGCCGGTGAAGTTCGTCGCCTATCCCGTGCCAGGACACTTCCCTGGGGATCCTGTTCGTGCGCGCGACGTGTTTTCGCGATGGCTCGAGTGGCTCACCCAGTACCTCGGTCCGGCGCCGAGTGCGAACTAGACGTACTTTCTCGCCCTGGAGCTGGGCAACCACGAACCGAGGGGCTCTACCACGGGTTTCTGCTCGAGTGCGCGAGCCTGAAGAGCGTCTGCCCCAGCGCCCAAGTAAGGCGGCCAAGCGACTGGTCGCGAACTCGCCGGGGGTGGGTTGAGAAAGTCCAAGTAGATTGCGAGTTTAGGTGTCGCGGCGCCGTAGCCAAGTGGTAAGGCAGAGGTCTGCAAAGGCCCTTTGCCTTTTTCCTTTCCCGTCCCTGGACGTTCCAAGTGGTAGTCTTGGGGAGGACTTACGGCGGAGGGCATTTCCGGATCAGTCACCCCTGTCCTGAAGAAACCGGGGGCGACTGCCAGCAAAAATGCCAAGCGCGCGCTACGACAAGCAGCTAGGAACCCGCGAACCAGCGTCGCAGGAGGCGCCAAGTGGGCGCCAGAAAGCGTCGTTGTTCGGCCACGTCGTCAGCAGTGAAGACATTGCCCGCGACGCGATATCGATATAGCCCCCTCCCCCAGCGACCAATCCGCGCAGGAAACGGAAACTGGATGACCTCGTCGAGCAACAACGTGCGGATCAGGAAGTCAACGAGACGGACTTCGTGATCGTCGTTCCCCCGCCGGTAGAACCGCTCATCGGTTGACACGTACGCTTCATGGACCTCATAAGCATCATGTAGAGGTCGAAAGATGACCCGATACACGCAGTGACCAGTCCAGGTGCGGTGTAGGTACAGGACGTCATCCTCGCACAAGATGAACCACTTGTCCTCCATCTCCTCAGGAACCAAGCCTCGCCGAATAGCGGCGTATTCGCCGGCCGAGAAGGTGGCGCGGTAGAGGATGGGCTCCATTCGACCTGGAGCCCGGGACTCCCACGACGTCCGTGTCGCGACTTCCTGGGTTCCTGGCTGTGCCATCCGGTGCCATCCCCTCAGGCCGACGCGATCGTCGCGGTGGCCTAACGTTAATTGTACTTACCGTCCTAGGTTAACCTGCGCGCGTTGGTACGCGCGAGAACCCCGGGATTGCCGATTTCGTAACGTAGCACCGTTCTGAGGCGTCGGACGAATCACCGCGTGCTCGCGACAGCATCCACCTCACGTCCCAGTTCGAGGATCTCCTCGCGAATGGCCCGTCGCTCAGCTGTGAGGCGCAAGAACGCTCGGCGGCGAACCACGAATATCGCCAGGGCTCGTGTCGCGCCCGCAACGCGATCGAGGCGCTCGGCGAAGCGCAGCGCCGCGTAGCCCGTGAGGGGCAGCGTCGCCGCCACTAGCGCCGCAGTCCACGGACCCCACCATAGCCAGAAGGCCAGGACGACCGCGGTCCAACTGAGGGGGAAGAGCAGCGTGGCGGCCAGCAGCTTGCCGGTCGCGAGCGCATCTACTTCGCCCTTCGTGACGCCGGTGGCGACCCAGTCCGCAGCCCGGTAGGCCGGGTAATGCACCAACAACCCGACGAGCGCTACGGGCAGTCCGAGTGTCAGGAACAGCGCACTCTTTACGGCGTAGGTCGTGACGCGCCGCCACCCGTAGCTCCGCGGGGCGAGGTGTTTTGTGTCCAGACCCGCGGCGGCGAGTGCCGCTTCATAGCGCTCCAGCCGGGTCCGCAGCGCGGCGGCCCGTGCGGGCCAGCGGCGACGCGCGACGTCGTAGCCCGCCAGAAACCGCCGGCGCAACTCGAACTCGTCAACGAGCGGCACCGGGATGCTCGGTGCGTCGTCCGCTGCGGTGAAAATGCGCTGTGCCCGCGCGATTAGCGAATGGGCCTCCGCCTCTTCGGCTTCGAGCGTCGCCGTGCGCAGCGCCTCCTCGAGACGCCTAGTGAGTTCGCGCACGGGTACTGCCGGTGGCTCGGCATCCGGCGTGAGCGCGACTCGCTCGACCGAGAGCGGCGTGCTGAAGTGCAGCAGCGCAGCGCTGCGGAACGTCTGCTTGGCTCGGTAGTAGAGACCCGCCGGCACGATCTGCAGCCTCAGATCCGGTGGTAGCGCCGCCGCTGCGCCGAGGGCGATGCGGGCTGTACCTGTCTTGAACGGCCGCAGCTTGGGATCGCTATGGGAGGCGCCCTCCGGAAAGACGGCGATTGTCCCGCCGCGAACCAGCACGGCGCGCGCCCCCTCGAACGTCTGCGCGTTCTTCGCGAGCTCCGCGCCGGCGTCCTGGCGGCGGTGCACCGGGATCGCCTCGAACGCCCGCGCAATGAAGCCGATCACCGGCATTCGAAAGAGCGGGGCCTTGGCGAGGAACGAGACCCGCCGCGGCGCGAGACACAGGAGGAAGGCGGGAT
>DATLKW010000467.1:0-2501 GCA_035538175.1 Gemmatimonadales bacterium
CCGCGTGGCGGCGCGCGGGGCGCCTGGGACCGCGCCGCTGGATCGCGGGCGGGGGGGCGCATCCGCGCGCGGTGGTCGGGCACCTGCTCGGCGGCCTCGAGCTGGCGACGCAGGTGGGCGATCCGCCCGACACGGTTGTGCTGCCGCTCGGTACGGGCGGCACCGCCGCGGGGGTCGCGCTCGCGATCGCGGTGCTCCGCTGGCCGACGCGGGTGGTGGCAGTGCGGGTAGCGCCGCGCATCGTCGCGAATCGCCCGCGTACGATCTGGCTCGCGGAGCGGGCGCGACGACTGCTCGCGCACCGCGGCATCCGCCTCGCGGCGGGCGCGTCCCTTCCTTTTCCCCTCGACGTGGTGGACGGCGTTGGAGCTGGGTACGGGCAGCCGTCTCCGGCAGGGGAGGCGGCGAGCCGTCTCGCGGCGGCCTCGGGCCTCGCCCTCGATCCCACCTACGGCGCCAAGGCCTTCGCCTACCTCCTCCGGGCCCCGGGGCGCCTGCGACGCGTCGTCTTCTGGCATACGTTTGCCGCTCCCCCGACGCTCCCGGAGTCCGCGGCGTGAACCCGTTCCCGTCGGTCGAACTGACGGTGTATCCCTACGACTGCGACGCCTTCGGCCACCTGAATCAGGCGGCCCTCTTGACGCTGCTCGAACGGGCCCGCTGGGACGCTTTGGCGCGCGGGCCCGGCATGGATCTGTTCGACCGCAACGGCGTCTGGCCGGCTGTGCGCAAGACGGTGATCGAGTACCGGGCGGCAATTTTTGCCCGGGACGTCGTGCGCGTCGACACGACGCTCGCCCACCGTGGGACGACGAGCATGACGCTGCGGCACGCGGTACGGCGCGTCTCGGACGACGAGCTTGTGGCCGAGGCGGAGATGGTCTTCGTGTGCATCGACCGCGTGGGGCGTCCGACGCCGATCCCTGAAGAGATCGTCCGCTTTCTCGGGCCGCGTCCTGGAAGCGGCCACGCCCCGATCCGGGTGCCCGCCGGCGCTCTCGAGTTGGCAGTCGAGGTGCGCGGGGAGGGGACGCCGGTGTTGTTCGTGCACGGGCTCCCGTTCGACCGCACCGTGTGGCGCCATCAGGTCGCCGCCCTGCCGCGGGCCAAGCGCATCGCCCCGGATCTCCGGGGCGTGGGCGAGTCGAGCGGGGGCGGGACCGACGGGTATTCCCTCGCCCGCTACGCCGACGACCTCGTGGCCGTGCTGGACGCGCTGGGGATCCGGGCGGCGGTGGTCTGCGCCCTGTCGCTCGGGGGCTACGTGACGTTCGAGCTGCTGCGACGCCATCCGGAGCGCGTCCGTGCGCTTATGCTCGTCGATACGAAGCCCGATGCCGAGTCGGCGGCCGGCAGGCGCGGCCGGGACGAGCTCGCTGCGCTGGCCGAGCGCGAGGGCCCGGACGCCGTGGTGGAGCGGCTCTTGCCGCGCCTGCTCGCGCCTGCGACCCGCACCACCCAGCCGGAGGTGGAACTCCAGGTGCGCGAGATGGGACGCCGCTGGTCGGTGCCGGCGCTGGTCGGCGCCCTGCGCGCGGCGCGCGACCGCCCCGATTCGAAGGACACGCTGCGCGGCGTCCGCATCCCGACGCTCGTCGTATCAGGTGAGCACGATCAGTTGTCGCCGCCCGAGGCCGCACGTGCCATGGCGGCGCTCATCCCCGGGGCCCAGTGTCACGTGATTCCCGCGGCCGGTCACCTCGCGCCGCTCGAGCAGCCGCTCGCGACAGGGCGGCTCCTCGCGGACTTCCTGAGCGGCCTCCCGTAAACGCAGCGCCCCGGGGGGCTCCCCCGGGGCGGCTCGTCAGGATCCCTTCCGCTGTGGTTTTCCCGGCGGGGTGGCGCTTTGGAAGACGTCGCGGTTCTTCGCGATGTAGTCCTTCCACTGCGGTGGGGTGTCTTCCTCAGGGAAAATGGCCGTGACTGGGCACTCGGGTTCGCAGGCCCCGCAGTCGATGCACTCGTCGGGGTGGATGTACAGCATGTCCTCTCCTTCGTAGATGCAGTCCACCGGACAAACATCCACGCAGGAGCGGTCTTTCACGTTGATGCACGGCTCGGCGATGATGTATGTCATCCCATGCTCCGCAGGCGTGACGGCCGACCGGAGAACATACCAGCCGAGGGCCCACCGGAGTCAAGTCCTGCACGAGCTGTGACTTGCCGCCCGCCCCCGCGGGATCGAGCATCGAGTGGCAGTGAAACGCAGTGCGCCTCGCTCGTACGCCGCCATTGCGTGGCGAAGGAAGGCACGGTGACCCAGCGGCTCGCGGGGTACGCGCGGCGCATCGGACGCGCGTCGCTCGAAGCCGTGGACCACGAGCGCGCAGGAGGAGATGGTGCGGCTTGGCGCGGGTGCGACGTCGCCGCTCGTCGTCCGCTCCCCTAGCGCGCGTGTTCTCTTGGTGACGACGCCCGCGTGGCCCCGCGGGCCGACTCGAATGCTTGTCTGCAGGGGTTAGAGGCTCGAAGGACGACCCGCAGGAGGGGCGGGAGGGGCG
>DATLKW010000468.1:0-13223 GCA_035538175.1 Gemmatimonadales bacterium
GGCGTCCGCGTCCGCGGGCCCCCGGCTCGCGCCCACGTCCACGGCGATCACGCGACGACTCCTCCGTCCCTCGGGCGCCGCGAGGCCCTTGGGCTCAACGACGTAGCGTGAGGCGTAGCGGGGATAGCGCTCGGCCGGATCGACGGCCCAGAAGACGACGAGATCGGCCTGCTGACGCAGCGCGCCGAGGGTGGCCACCGCGCGTCCGCGGCGCTGCGCGGCGAGCACGCCATCCATCGCGGTGCTCGCCAGCGAGTCGATCGCCCCTCCGAGCCGGTCCGCGATCGCCACCGCTTCGCCGTGAACCTCGCAGGACACGTCGCCCGCGAGATACACTAACGCTCGGCGCGCCGCGTGGAGGATCGTCGTCGCCTCGTTCAGTGCCTCGTCGAACGTGGATCGTCGGCCGCGCACCCGGGTCTCGCTCGGTACCGCGCCGTCGCCGAACCAGGCGACGCCGAGGGGGCACGCGTGCGTCGTCTCCACGATGCGGCCCTGGCGGACGACGACCGTGATGTCGTCGCACGCGCAGCCGCACCCGAGGCACGTCACGTTCGCGATGGACCGCGCCGCGCCCGTCACGCGATCCTCCGGGACGCGGGGGCGAGCGCGCGATACAGGGCTCTCGCCCGCGCGACGAGTGCGGCGCGGCACCGGGCTACGGTCGGCCCCGAGGCGAAGATGGTACAGATCGGCCGACCGGGTCCGATCAGCTCCCCGCTCGCCGGCACGTCGCGCACGTCGTCATCCGCGAGCCAGCGCGCCGTGGCCTCGGGGATTACGGCCCGACGGGCGTAGAGGATGGCCTTGCCGATGACCGGGGGGACAAGAGGGTCGGGAGGGTCGGGCAGCTCGCGGAGCGTGTCGCGCCGCGGGATGTGGCCGATGTCGAACTGGGGCAGCGTGCCCGTGCAGGCGCGCACGTGCGTCTCGAAGATCGAGAGACCGTGCCGGCGTTCGACGAGCTCCATGGAGGCGGTGTAGCGCGGGTTCACTTCCACGGCGTACGGCACCCCGTTCGCGACCACGAAATCGACGCCATTGACCCCGACCAAGCCGAACTGCTCTGTGACGGCGGTGGCCAGCCGGGTCACGTGCTGGCGCAGCGGCTCCGCCGGTGTCGTCACGATGCTGCCGCAGTAGCGGAACCCTGCTGCGCCGAAGCGCGGATCGCCGACGAGAGCGTGTGACACCCCCAACACCACGGCGCGCCGACCGTCCGCCGCGAAGATGACCGACCCTGGTCGACCCCCGATGCGTTGTTGCAGATAAGTTGCGGCGCCCACCGCGCCCCCCTGCCACGGTGCCACCCCACTTCCCCCGCCTGAGGCCAGCGGCTTGATGAGCCATTTCCCCGTGCGCTCGCGCGGCGCGCGGCGGCGCGCGGCGGGCGTGGCGAGGCCCCGGCGCGCCAGGGCACGGGCGAGTGCGAGCGGGTCGCGCACCGCCCGTAACACGGCGGGCCGATTCCCCCAGAGCGCCCCGTCCCTGGAAAGCAACTGCACGGCACGGGGATGGTTCTCGAGATTCGCGACGTAGCAGGTCGCGTCGCGCGCCAGGGCGCGCGCCCGGCGGAGGGCGGACCGCAGGCTGAAGCGCCCCCCCGCGCGGGCGACGAACACGGCGCCCGCGCGGGCTCGGAGGTCCAAGTCCCCGAACCCGTCCACCGCGACCACGTCGTACCCCGCCCGAGCGGCCGACTCGGCGAAGCCGCGGGTCGACACTCCGACGATGAGGACCCGGGTCATGCGGGCGGCTCCGTTCGCCGGATGGCCCCAAGCCGCGCGCGCGCCTGCGCCGGCGACACTACGTAGAGGTGGTCGAGCACGCCGCCGTGCGCCTCGCGGAGGGCGAGCCGGTCGACCAGCGCGCGGTTCGCACCGCCCGCAAGCCCATCGGCGATGAGCGCCGCTCCCTGAGCGCCCGGTTTGGCGACCGCCGCGTAGCCTTCGAGGAGATGCGTGGGCGCGATCGGAGCGAGACGACGCGCGATCGCCCCACCGACTCCCTCGAGGTGGGCGAGGCGCCCCGACAAAAGGAACTCGGCGGGCGCGGGTACCGAAACGGTGAGCGACACGGCCGCCTTGACGGCGCTCTCGACGAACGCGTCCCGCGCGAGCCGTTCGCGCGGCGTGTGGGCGTCGGCGAGCCGCTCTCCGGAGGCGGTCGCGGCGTCCCAGCCGGCGATCGACGCCGCGCCGCCCCAAAACAGGAGCTCCTTGGAGACGGCGCCCGCGAGATAGGCGACCTCGGCGTCGAGGGCGCCCGCCGCTCGGAAGCCGAGCGGTCCCGCCGAACCACCCACGCCGTCGACGATTCGGCCCTCGGCCACGGCCACGGCGGCCGTGAACGCGCCACCGAGTTCGAGCAGCACGAACGACGTGGCGGCGAGCGGGCGCCCCAGCCGCCGCGCCTGCTCGGTCACAGCCAGCGCCGCGACGCAGACCTTGTCTGCCGTTCCCAGGTCGACGCGATTCACCTTGCGGTGGGCCGGAACGGTGGGGAGGTGGACCACGCCGGGCGTGAGCACGACGGGAAGCGCGGAGTCGGCGAGCGCCCTGAGCAACGACGCGAGGCCCCCGATGCCGCCGCCCTCTCCCGGCGGCGCGAGCAGGGCGAGCCGCACGTCCTCCTCCGCGAGCTCGCGGGCGCGGATGAGGGGGAGGCCGTAGCCCGACGGGCCCGCGACCAGGTCGAGCGAGCCGGCGGCCTCGAGTAGGGCGACGAGGGTGGCGGGATCCCGCAGCGCCTGGGCGGTGGGGAGGGAGCGGTCGAGGAACACGCGGCCGTCGTCGAGGCCGCACAGGTCGATGGTCACCGTCCCCGGGTCGATGCCGATGACGCGGGGCATCGGCTCACTGCCGGGGCGCCATCAACTCCCGCGCGACGTCCGCGATGGTCTCGGCGTCCAGGACGAGGTCGTTGCGCTCGAAGAGGCGCGTGATGCATGCCTTGTGCAGTTTCATCTTTAGGCTGCCGATGGCGAGCGCCCCGAAGCACGTCACCCCGTCCTTCGTGACGCCGTCGTCGGTCGCCGCGATGCCTTCGACCCCGAGGGGCGGTACGGCGTTCAGGTCCGCCACGACGCGGAGCCCGGGGCGGTTCGCCCAAGCCGGTTTCGGGAGGGTTTGGACGCCTGCCGGCCCCGCGTTGAGGGCGAGCTCCATACGCTCGCACACGCGCGCGGCCTGGCTCGCGTCGGCCATCACGACGGCGCGCACGCTGCCACCGAAGCGCTTGCGGATCTGCGCGCTTGCCCGCTCCCCCGCCTCCACCTGGCGGGAGGTAATGCAGACCTCGGCGCCCGCCCGCGCGAACAAGCCTGCCGCGCGAACGCCGACCGGCCCGGTGCCCGCCACGACGAGGACGCGCTTGTCGCGCACATCGCCCCCCACCGCCTGCGTCATCCGCGCCACCGCCGCCACCGCCGTAGTGTTCGACCCGTTCGAATCGAGCATCACGGAGACGGTGAACGGCTTGAACATCGCCTGGGTCGCCGCGCTGAGCAGCCGCTCACCGGCCGCCATGTCGGCGCCGCCCACGAATACGGCCGTGTGGTTCAGGTCCTTGGGGCCGCGCGTGAAGATGCAGCCGTAGACGAGGTCACGGACATCCGCGTCCGCGATGCCGCCATAGCTCAAGACGTCGTCCGCGCCCCCGTCCAGCGCGACGACGCGATCGAACACGCTCGGCACCTTGGAGCTATCGAGCTGCACCAAGAGCTTCCGCATCGGCGTTCCGGCTCCCCACAGGGTCTCGGGCAGGTCCGAAAAGCCGTCGAGGGGCGGCAGGCCCGCCCCTCGACGTGGATCACGCCACCACCGGGCTGCTCACCCCTTGTCGGCGCCCCCGGCGAACGGATGCGACGCCGTCTTTGCCTGCGCGATCACGGTGTCGATCTTGGGCTGCCCCTTCAGGGCGCGCTCGATCGATTCCTTGGTCGCGCGATAGTTGAAATCGTAGATCTTCTTGTTGTCTTTCGCTTCCCAATGGATGAACACGCCGACGAGGATGCAGTAGTCGTCCACCCGATCGCGCGGGATGATGCCGGAGGACACGCTGTCGACCACGGCGCGGGCGACTGCGGCTTGCGCCGGGCCGAACATCTGGACGGCCTGGTTCGCGTTCTTCATTGTGACCTTGTTGAACAGCAGCGTGTCTGGCTTGGCGGGCAGGTTGGGCGTGACGACGGCGAGGAGCTTCGTGAAGCCGTCGGTGTTGTTCGACAGCGTGCTGACGAACGCCTGCCCGGCGTGCCCCGATTTCGACCCGATGATCAGGTCGATGTGGGCGACTTCATTACCGTCGCCTACGAGCGATTCGCCGATGAAGAAATCCGCTGCCATAACTACCTCCCGATCGGGATGGGGTCCACAAGTATGGGCTGCCGGTGCTTACGAATGCGGTGTTGCGAAGCGGCGTGGCTGTGAGGGGCGCGGCGAAACCACGCGGTCCCGCTTCGAGCGGGTAGCTCCTGCGCGAACCGTATCGATGGGGTGCTAACCTGCCCGTGGCGCAGACGGGTGTCAAGGCCGAGGCCCCGGGGCCGCTATGATTGGCGGTTTCGGAGGATTACGGCGGCGCGCGACCCTCGGTCGCCGCCCGCCAGACTTCGTCGGCGAGCCACTCGAGGCGTTGCTCGGCGTAGTCGAGTTCCGCCGGGGTCATCTGCTTCACGCGGCGCACGAGCTCGCGGGTGTGGGCGATCAGATCCTCCAGCGCCTCGCGCAGGGGCCGGTTGTGCCGCCGCTCCACGCGGGACCGCGGGCTCATGCGGTTTGGATGCCGGCCGCGCGTTCGTCGGCCTCGAGGAACTCGTGGGTGGCCGCGCGCAGGGTCGACGCGATGCCGCGCTCCGCCACGTAGCTTTCCACGAGCCTGAGCCCGAGGTAATACCCGCACCGCTCCGGGAGCACCTTCCCACCGAGCAGCCGGGCCGCGGGACTCATCCCGCCCGAGAGAAACCGGAGGCGGAGCCCCAGCCCCCGCTCGTCCAACAGCGGTGCCGCGGCGCGCCGCAGAA
Source organism: Gemmatimonadales bacterium (assembly GCA_035538175.1). GTDB lineage: Bacteria > Gemmatimonadota > Gemmatimonadetes > Gemmatimonadales > GWC2-71-9 > AG41. Next base: position 5,024 of record DATLKW010000468.1, read on the forward strand.
AGGCGTCGAGCTCGCGGATGCGCCGGTACTGACGGCGGGTGTAGCCCAGGTACTCCCAGGGCTCGAACCCAGGCGCGACCGCCTGGGCCGCGGCCACGGCGGCGCCCTCGTTGGCGAGGAGCTCGCGGAGGGTGGCGCGGCTGCCCGTGTCCCAGTAGTCGTAGTAGCCCCGCGTCTCGGCAACGAGGCGTCGCAGCGCGGCGCGGCTCAAGGGCGAGGTGTAGCGCACCGCGTGGGCCACCCCGTGCGCGATCCATAGCGTCAGCAAATGCGGGGCGAGGCCCATCCCGTACGTCTCGGGGTTCGCTCGGCCCGTGAAGTGCTCGAGACACACGAACGCGATGCCGCGCCCGCCCACGACCAGTTCGCCCGCGTTGGCGCCGCCGACGCCCACCATGAGGTAGAGGTCGACCGGGCAATCGGCTTCGAACTGGTCGAGCGCGCGTTGCAGCGCGTCGTCGGCGATGGCGGCAACGTGCACGTCCTCGAGGAGCCGGGCGAGATCGGTGCGCTCCGCGCGCACGGTCGCGGCGATCACCTGCTCCGCGTGCGGCGAGGCGGGATCGAGGACGTAGTTGCGCCAGTAGCTCTCGAGGACCGGCTTGTGCCGATCGAGATAGTCGTGGTAGGCCGCGACGGGATCGGGCGCGGCGAGCACCGCGAGGAACTCCGGCACGAGATTGACGAGCATGGCGCGGCCGGCCCCAATTTGGGAATCGGGCGGGCCGGAGACAAGCGCGGCGGCGCTCGGGGCGCGCCCGCCACGCCTTGACTTCTTGGAATCGGCCGCGCCCGCTAGGCGCGGCCCCGCATCTTGCGGCTCATCTCGGTGAGGAACCGCCGTTCGGCGGGGGTGAGGCTCTCGATCCCGCGCGCCGAGATCTTGTCGAGCACGCGGTCGATCTCCGCATGGGCGGGGTCGCGGTCGGTCGGGCGCGGTTTGGGGGCGGCACTCGCGCGCGCGGCGCGTCCCGGATGCACGAGCACACTCGGCTCCGTGGCGCGGCGCAGCTGCCGCTCCGCCCGGGCGAGCCGCCAGTCGGTCGCCTTCAGGTAGACGAAGCCGCTCGCAAACCCCCCGAGATGCGCGAGATGCGCGACGCCGTCGCTCGGCCCGAACAGGTTCACGAGGGCGAGCACGAGCGCGATCGCCACGTAAAACGTCACGAGCCACTTCGCCGCGATCGGCTCGGGGAACGGGAACACCGAGATCGGCTGGTCGGGCCACGCCCACGCGAACGCCAGGACCACTCCGTACACCGCCGCCGACGCGCCGATGACGGGCTGGAGCTGCTGGAAGATCCGCGCGAGCGCGAACGAGAAGAGGGCGCCGCCCAGCCCGCACAAGACGTAATACGCGAGGAAGGAGCCGCCGCCCATGCGCTCCTCCACCGGCGGGCCGAATACAAAGAGCGCCAGGAGGTTGAACGCGAGGTGCAGGAAGTTGGCGTGGAGGAAGAGGTAGGTGACGGCGGTCCACGGCCGCGCGAGCGCCTCGAGCGGCGCGAACCCGAACGTCGGCACGAGCCCGGGGCTCACGAAGATCGTCAGCTGGAGCAAAAAGACCACGAGGTTGACGGCGATCAGCCGCCGCACCCAGGGGGTCATGCCGAGCATCCGCTGCGGGCCCATCTACTCCTCGGCGCCAAGCGCCAGCGCGTCTACCCTGTTATTCCCCCACGCGCGGCCCCGGAGTTCCCGCCAAGCGGCAAATCCGCTCGCACAGCTCCGGGAAATCGACTCCCGCGGCCCGGGCGGCCTGGGGGAGCAGGCTCGTCCGCGTCATGCCGGGGAGTGTGTTGGCCTCGAGGCAAAAGATGTCGCCCTCGGGGCTCAATCGGAAGTCGACGCGCGAATAGCCCCCGAGCTTGAGCGCCCGATGCGCGGCGAGTGCGAGCGCCTGCAGCTGCCGCGTAAGCGTGGTGTCGAGCCGGGCCGGGAAAATCTCCTCCGACATCCCCGGCGTGTACTTGCATTCGTAGTCGAATAGCTCGTGCTTGGGAATGATCTCCCCCACCGGCAGCGGCACGTCGCCGAGCACCCCGACCGTGAGTTCGCGGCCCGGGATGAACTGCTCGGTGAGCACGTCGCGATCGTAGCGCTGCGCGAGGGCCACGGCCCGGTCGAGCCCTTCGGCGTTGGGCACCAAGGTCATGCCCACCGACGACCCCATCTTCGACGGCTTGACGATCACCGGCCAGCCGAGCGCTGTGGTCACGTCGTCGGCCGCGACCGGGGCCATGAACCAGGCGGGCACGGGCACGCCGGCCGCCCGAAACAGCCGCTTCGCGAGATCCTTGTCCATGGCGAGCGCGCTCCCGAGCGCCCCGCTCCCCGTGTAGGGCACGCCGATGACGTCGAGCACGGCCTGCAGCGTCCCCCCCTCGCCCCGGCCCGCGTGCAAGCACAGGAACAGCACGTCCGCGTCCCGGACGGCCGGGAGGGTGGCGAGGCCGTTCGAGAGCATCGCGCGTTCGCGCTCGTCGAGGTCGGCCACGGCGGGCGGCTCGCGACCGACGGCGGTCGTGAGCAGGTCCCGCTCCTGGGCGGGGCCCAAGAGCCCCGTGACGGTGTCCACTACCGCGACCGTGTGCCCACGGCCCCGCAGCGCCTCGACGATCTGGGCCGCACCGGCGAAGGCCACGGTGCGTTCGGCCGAGGCGCCTCCCGTAAGCACCGTGATCCGCATCAGCGGATCCCGGCGAGCTGATGCAACACGTCGTAGCGGGTGACGATCCCGGCAATCCGCCCGTCGCGCCGCACGAGGGCCGCGGGGGTCTCGCGCGACAGCAGGGTCGTGAGCCGCTCCACCGGGAACTCGGCGTCGACGACGGGGAACGGCGCGTCCATCACCTCTTGGACCGGTCGATCGAGCGTCCCAGGCTCTTCGAGCGCCCGGGCCATGAGCGCCTGCTCGGCGACCGCGCCCACGCCCTCGTCGCGGTCCACGACCGGCAGCTGTGACACGTTGTAGGTGCTCATCAAGTTCAGGGCCTGGCGCACCGTGGCCGTGGGTGGGACCGAGACGAGGGCCGGGGCGCCCGAGTTCCGGGCGTCGAGCAACTGGGCCACGGCCACGCGCGCCGCCTCGAGGATCTGGTTCTCGCGCAACCACTCGTCGCTGAACACCTTGGAGAGGTAGCGCTCCCCGGTGTCGGCGAGCACCGTCACGACGAGTGCCTGCGGATCGTTCACCCGGCGCGCCACCTCGAGGGCCGCGACGACGTTAAGGCCGGTCGAGCCGCCGGTCAGCAGTCCTTCTTCTTTCGCAAGCCGACGCGCCATCAACATGGCGTCCTTATCGCTGACCGCGATCCACTCGTCGATCACGTCCCAGTGGAGCGAGCTCGGAATCTTGTCGCCCCCCACCCCTTCCACTTTGTACGGACGCCCGTCGCCCTTCTGGTGGGTGTGGGCGTACTCCGAGTAGATCGAGCCGACGGGATCGCCGGCAATGACGCGGATCGCGGCACGCTGCTCCTTGAGGAAGCGGCCGGCCCCGCTCACCGTGCCGCCGGTCCCCGGGGCGCAGACGAAGTGGGTCACCCGTCCCTCGGATTGCGCCCAGATCTCGGGCCCGGTCGTGCGATAGTGGACCTCGGGGTTGACGGGGTTGTAGTGCTGATCGGCGAAGATCGCGTTCGGGTGCGCCGCCGCGATGGCGCGACCCTTCACGATGTAGTTGTCGGGGTGATCGGGGGGGACGGCGGTCGGCGTGATGATCACCTCCGCGCCGAGGGCGCGGAGCAGGCGTGCCTTCTCCTGGGACATCTTGTCCGGCATAGTGAAGATGCAGTGGTAGCCCTTCACCGCGGCCGCGAGCGCGAGCCCGACCCCGGTGTTGCCGGAGGTCGCCTCGACCACCAGGCCACCCGGCTTGAGCCGGCCCTCGCGCTCCGCCGCCTCGATCATGGCCACCCCGATCCGGTCCTTCACCGAGCCCCCCGGGTTGAAGAACTCGGCCTTGGCGAAGACCGGAGTCCGGATCCCCTGCGTGACGCGGTTCAACCGGACGAGGGGCGTCCAGCCGATCGTCTCGAGGATCGTGGCATACGGCTTAGTGTGGGGTGGCATTCGTATCGGGCTTCGCCCGGGGCTTGTCGGGCGTGGCGCGCGTGGTGTCGGGACGCGGCCCGAGCGTGTCCGGGCGCGCGGGCACCGTGTCGCGTCGCTGCGGGCGCGAGGGCACCGAGTCGCGCCTCTGCGGGCGCGCGGAGGGCGGGCTGGCGAGCGGCGTCGTCGCCGGCTGCGTCGGGAGCGTCGGGGACGTCGCGGAGGGCGCGGCGGCAGGCGCCGGGGCCGGGCGTCCCGCGGCCCGCGGGGGCGACGGCGCCACGCTCACGGTGTCCGGCTCCCCCTTGCGGACCGCCGTGCTGGCCTGCGGATGACGGAACTCGATCGGCTGGAGAAAAGCAGTCGCAATCGGGAGGCCATGGCGGCGCGCCGGCGCAAAGCGCAGGCGGCGGGCCCCGGAGACCGCGGCCGAGTCGAGCGCGGGGTAGCCGCTCGATTCCGCTACTCGACTCGACTCCGCGGCGAGCCGCCCCGTCGAGTCGACGTAGAGGCGCAGCACGACATCCCCTTCCACCTTCTGCTCGTACTGCCGGGGCGGGTACTGGATCGGCGAGTCGCCGTTGAGGGCCACGGGGGGCTCCTGATCGGGCGGCGTGGAGGCGAGGTCGGCGGCGCCCTGCCCCGGGGGCCCGGCCTTCCCACAGGCGACGAGGCCGAGCGTCCCCAGCGCCACGCAGACCTGCCGTCCGGCGTTCATGTCTCCTTCCCCCTCCCCTTCCCCTCCCGCTCGAGCCGCTCTTTCCAGGCCGCGAGCTGGTTCAGGGCCTCGAGCGGCGACAAGCGGTCGACGTTCAGACGGTGCAACTCGTCAAGCAGCGGATGTGGAGGTCCCGGTGCGAACAGGGCGAGTTGCGCCGCATCCGGCGGCGCCGGCGCGGCCTGCCGCGCCACGTGATGCCCCGCTTCGAGCAAGCGCAACACCTCCCACGCCCGCCCCACCACCGGTGCTGGCAGGCCCGCGAGCCGGCCCACGTGAATGCCGTAGGAGCGGTCGGCGCCGCCGGGCTCGAGGCGGTGCAGGAACACTACCTCGTCCCCGGCCTCGCGCACGGCGACGTTGAAGTTGCGGGCATGCTCGAGCTCCTCGGTGAGCTGCGTGAGCTCGTGATAGTGTGTCGCGAACACCGTCTTGCACCCGATCGTCGTGTGGAGGAACTCGGTCACGGCCCAGGCGATCGCGACGCCGTCGTAGGTGGAAGTGCCGCGGCCGATCTCGTCGAGGAGGACGAGGCTGCGGACGCTCGCGCCGTGGAGGATCGCGCTCGTCTCGCTCATCTCGACCATGAACGTCGACTGGCCGCGCGCCAGGTTGTCCGACGCCCCCACCCGCGTGAAGAGGCGGTCCACGACGCCCACCACTGCGCGCCGCGCGGGGACGAACGCCCCCATCTGCGCGAGCACGACACACAGGCCGACCTGGCGGAGCAGCGTCGACTTGCCGGCCATGTTGGGACCGGTGAGGAGGATCACCCGACCGGCGGCGTCGAGCCGCACGTCGTTCGGAATGAACGCCTCGCGCGCCATCATCCGCTCCACAACGGGGTGCCGACTGCCTTCGAGGGCGATCGTGAAGGCGTCGTTGACCTCGGGCCGGACGTATCCCTCACGGTGGGCGAGCTCGGCGAGGGCGCACCAGACGTCGAGCTGGGCCAGGATAGCGGCGCTCGCCTGCACCCGGCCGGTGGCGGCGCCCACCCGGGCGCGCAGCGCTCCGAGGAGCTCCCCCTCGCGCGCCGCGCTGCGCTCCTCGGCCTCGAGCACGTTCGCCTCATACGCCTTGAGCTCGGGTGTGACGTAGCGCTCGGCCCCCGTCAGCGTCTGCCGGCGCTCGTAGTCCGCCGGCACGCGGTCGCGATGCGGGTTCGTCACTTCGAGGTAGTAGCCGAAGACCTTATTGAACCCGACCTTGAGCGAGCCGATGCCCGTCCGCTCGCGCTCACGCGCCTGCAGTCCGGCGATGTACCGCTTGCCGCCGTCGCGGGCGTCGCGCAGCGCATCGAGCTCGCGGTCGTAGCCCGCGCGAATAGCATCGCCGTCCCCCTCGTCCCCGCCCGCGTCGGGGCCGTGCCCCGGCGGGCGGTCGACCAGCGCGCGGGCGAGCTCATCGGACAGGTCCTGCAGCAAGTCGAAGCGGTCGGCCGCGCCTTCGAGCGCGGCGGCGCGCCTGCGATCCTCAAGCCCGTCCAGCGCCGCGCGCACGTCGGGGAGGCGGGCGAGCGAGTCGCGCAACAGCCCCAACTCGCGCGGGGTCGTGCGCCCGAGCGCCGTGCGCCCCACCAGCCGCTCGACATCGCGGACGCCGTCGAGCGCCTCCCGCACACGGTCGCGCCCTCGGGCATCGCGGGCGAGGACCTCGACGGCGTCGAGACGGGCGTTGATGGCTTGGGCATCGACAAGCGGTGCCAGGAGCCAGCGGCGGAGCAGGCGCGCCCCCATCGGCGTGAGCGTGCGATCCAGCACGTCGAGCAGTGTCGTCGCCCGCTCCCCCGGCCCCGCGGCGCGCAGCGGCTCGACCAGCTCCAAGTTGCGCCGCGTCATTTCGTCGAGCGGCAGTACGTCCCCGGTGCGGAGGATGCGGGGGCGCGCGACGTGGGGCAGCCCTCCCGGCTTGAGTTCGCGGGCGTACCGCAGCAAGGCGCCCGCCGCTCCCACCGCGGCCCGGTCGGCGGGCTCGACCCCCAGTCCCTCGAGCGACGCCACCTGGAAGGTCCGCGTGAGATCCTCACGCGCCAGCTCGGGATCGAACTCCCAGGCCTCGCGTTCGGTGCGCACGGCCGCCTCCCCGCTGGGCACCCGTTGGCCGGTGGCAGGGGTGGGCAGGATGAGCTCCGCCGCCTCGTAGCGCGCCAGGGTGGCGGGGAACTCCGCGGGCGACGCCGTCTCGAGCAGCAACTCTCCGGTCGTCAGGTCGAGCGCCGCAAGGCCGATGGGGGCGGCCCGGGGGTCGACGGCGACCAGGAAATTGTTGCGACGGCGCTCGAGCCAGTCGTCGGCGAGCACCGTGCCCGGCGTCACCGTTTCCACGATTTCGCGGCGCACCAGGCCCTTGGCGAGCTTCGGGTCCTCGACCTGCTCGCAGATCGCCACCCGGTGCCCCAGCCCGATCAGGCGTCGGAGGTATTCGGTCGCGGCCTTCGCCGGCACGCCGGCGAGCGGGACGTCCGCCGCCCCCCCGTTGTTGCGGGAGGTGAGCGTGAGCCCGAGTTCGCGCGCAGCCAGCCGGGCGTCATCCTCGAACATCTCGTAGAAGTCGCCCATCCGAAAGAACAAGATGGTGTCGGGCTGGCGCGCCTTGATGTCGCGGTACTGCTGCATCAATGGCGTGTCGGCGTCGACGCGCGGCGTCACGGCTCCTCCAGCACGAACGGCTGGCCGCCGAGTCGCGTCCGCAGGCGCCGTTCAACCCGCAGGGCCTCGTCGCGCGTGGCGTAGCGGCCGACCCGGATTTTGAACAGGCCGCTTGTGTCGCGGGCGACCCGGGCCTCAAAGCCCATCACTTTCAGCCGGGTGAGCATGTCGTCGGCTTGCGCAGCGCTCTTGACGGCGAGCACCTGCACAGTGAAGGCGCTCGGCGCGGCCGGGGTCTTGGGCGGGCTGTCGGTCGCCGTCGTCGGTGTGGTCGCCGCGGGTGTCGCGGGCGCGCAGCGCGGGGCGTAGAAGCCGACCTGGTTGCGGAACTCGAGGTCCGCCCCGGCGCCGCCCAGTGCCTCGTACACGAGGGTACAGCCGTGGGCCTCATCCTTGAGATCGAAGTAGGCTCGGGCGCCCACGAACGCCGCCTTGGCTCGGAGCGGCGAATCGGGGTAATCCTGCCGCAGCCGCTCCACGGTCTGGATCGTCGCGGCCAGGTCCCCTTGCGCGAAATACAGCTTGGCGAGCGCGACGAGGGCCGAATCGGCCCAGACCGAGCGCCCGTATTCAACGACCACCCGCTGCAGGTTGGTGGCGATGAGACTCGCATCGGGCGCCAGCATGCCCGCCGTGAAGAGCGCGCCCGGGTAGAGCGAATCTTGCGGCGAGAGGCTCGCGAGGAGCCGCCGGAGCATCGCGCGCGCCGAATCGGGGCGGGTCTGGCCGATCCGCAGCGCGGCGGGCCGCACGATGTCGCGCGGTGGGGGTCGAAGGG
>DATLKW010000469.1:0-9437 GCA_035538175.1 Gemmatimonadales bacterium
CCGCTCGCCGTCCGGAGCGCGAGGGTGTCGAGCCGTTGCCCGAGCTGGGTGACGCCCGCCCGGGTGCCCGCGTCGAGCTCCCGGCCGTCGAGGTGGCGGAGATCATCACGGAGCCGGCGCACCGCGACATGGAGAGCGTGCTGCTCCGCCGCTCGATTCCAGATCTCGAGCGCCAGTCTGAGCTGCTCGACCAGCGGCTCGCGGGCGACGTGGACGCGCGGGTCGATCTCGACCGTGAGCGGCTGCACGTAGGATCGGCCAGCGACGGTGAGGCGCACCTGGTAGTCACCAGGCAGAACGAGCGGGCCCTCGGGCTCAGCAACGGTGCCCTGATCGGGGATCGCCGCAATGCTGTAGCTGTGGTGCTCGACCGGGGGCGGCGGGTAGCGCAGGTCCCAGACGAACCGGTTGTGCCCTGCGCGGGCGCCCAGTGGCTCGGTCCGCGGCAGCCACTCGCCAGCGATCTGCTGCGCTTCCCGCTCACCCTCTTCCTTCGCCTCGCTCAAGAAGCGCCGGACGACATTCCCCCGCGTGTCGAGGATCTCGAGCGTCACCGGGGCGGCACTCGCGAGCGCGTAGTCGATCACGGCCCCTGCAGGGGGGTTCGCGCCATGGGGCTCCTCGGGCGGAAGCGGCGTGTCGTGGCCCTCACTGCGGCGGAGCCGCAGCGCCGGCGGCGGCCGGTAGAGGAACGCCGGCGCGCGAAGCACCTCCTCCGTGAGCTGCCGTAGCGGGGTCAGATCGTCCAAGATCCAGAACGAGCGCCCGTGGGTGGCGGCGACGAGGTCGCGCCCATGCACCGCCAGATCGCGCACCGAGACCGTGGGCAGGTTGAGCTGCAGCGATTGCCAGTGGTCGCCGTCGTCGAACGAGACGTACGTGCCAAGCTCCGTCCCCGCATAGAGCAGGCCACGCCGTACCGGGTCCGCGCGCACCACGTGGACGTAGGCGTGGGGGGCGATTCCGGCATCGATGCGCGTCCAGTGCCGGCCGGCGTCGCGGGTGCGATAGGCGTAAGGGGCGAGGTCGTCGAGACGATGGCGGTCCACGGCGACGTACGCCGCAACGGTGTCGAAGGGCGACGCCTCGATGAGACTGATCTTGCTCCAAGGCGAGAGCCCCGCTGGAGTGACGTTCTGCCAGTGGCCGCCGCCGTCCTCCGTGAACTGAATCAGCCCATCGTCGGTGCCCACCCAGATCAGCCCGGCGCGCAGCGGGGATGGAGCGACGGTATAGATGACGCCGTAGCCGCGGTTCACGGCGTCGGCCAGCGTCAGCGGTCCACCTGTCACCGTCGCGGCGCTGGCGGGGTTCGCACCGGTCAAGTCGGGGGAGAGCGGCGTCCAACGAAGACCCCCATCGCGCGTGGCGAGGAGCATCTGGGCGCCGAAGTACAGCACGTGGCGATCGAGGCGATCGAAGACGAGCGGTGACGTCCACGTGAAACGGTACCTCCGCTCAGGCATCGGCACGCCGAAAGCGGAGAGGGGCCAGGGGGCGATCTCTTGCGACTGGCCGGTCACGCGGTCGAACCGGAACGCACCGCCGTACGTGTCGCCGCCATAGACGACGTCGGAATCGAGCGGGTCGGGTGCGATGTAACCGCTTTCGCCGGCGCCGACGGGCTCCCAGTCCCGGAACGTGATGGTGCCGTAGTCACTTCGGGACAGCGTGGCTGCCGTCCCCGCATCCTGCTGCGCGCCGTAGACGCGGTAGGGGAAGTGATCGTCGATGGCGACGTGGTAGAACTGTGCCGTCGGTTGGTTGTACCAACTGCTCCAGGTCCGTGCGCCGTCGAGGCTGACGATGGCCCCTTGGTCCGACCCGAGGATCATGCGCTGCGGGCTCTTGGGATCGACCCACAGCTCGTGGTAGTCATCGCCCCCGGGTGCTCCCTTGATGGCCGTGAAGGTCGCGCCGCCGTCCGTGGACTTGAGGAGGGCAACGTTCGGGACGTATACGATGTCGGGATTCGATGGGTCGACGGTCACTCGGCAGAAGTACCAGTTGCGGTTCGTGAGGCGGGGATCGGTGGACACCAGGCGCCAGGTGCTACCCTGGTCATCCGAGCGATAGAGCCCTGCGCCCTCGCGCGCGCCAATGAGCGCGTACACCCGAGTGCCCTGGCGTCCCGCCCCCGCCCCGAGGCCGATCCGCCCGAGCGGCGACTTGGGGAGTCCGTGGCCTGAGAGCTCGGTCCAGCTCTTCCCGCCGTCGAGGGAGCGGTACAAACCCGCCCCCGGCCCTTCGTCCGGCGGATACTGGCTCCACGGTGGCCGGCGGGCTTGCCAGAGGGCGGCGAACATCACGGCGTGGTTCGCGGGATCTTGAGCGAGGTCGATCGCGCCGGTGAGCGAGTCCCTATACAGGACGCGCGCCCATGACTTGCCGCCGTCCGTCGAGCGGAACACTCCGCGTTCGGCGTTCGGCCCGTAGGCATGCCCAACAGCGGCGACAAGGACCACATCGGGATTCTCTGGGTCAACGAGGACTTTCCCGATGTGCCGGGTGTCGTCCAAGCCGAGGTGGGTCCAATGGACGCCCCCGTCCGTCGATCGATACACGCCGTCGCCGAAGGTGATGTCCGAGCGCAGGGCGGATTCCCCCGTGCCGACGTAGATGATGTTCGGGTTAGAGGAAGCGACGGCAAGCGCGCCGATCGAGGCCACGTGTTGCTCGTCGAAGAGCGCGGTCCACGTGACGCCCGCGTTCGTCGTCTTCCAAACGCCGCCGTCCACCGCGCCGAAGTAGAACGTCGCGGCATCACCCGGGATTCCCGCCACGGCTAGCACCCGCCCCCCGCGGAAGGGCCCGATGGACCGCCAGCCCAGAGCTCCGTAGGCCGATTCCGGCATCGACTGGGCGCTCACCGGGGCGCTGAACGTACACACGAGACAGGCGATCAAGGGCGTGAGGCCCGAAATCGTGCGAGTCGGTCCTCCGAAGGCCTGTCGGCCGATCGTCATGACTTCTCTCCCCCCGACGCGAGACAGCGTCATCAACTGGTGGATCCGTCCTGCCGTCTGGCGAAGCTAGCCCTGCCCCTCACGGTCGTCCACGTGGGTCGGACGCCGACGCCCCGACGGAGAGGTGATTCGCCGCGGACGACACGCCGGGTGATCGTGCTTGACGCGTCCATCATCGTAGAACTCTTGCTCGCTCACCCATAGCTGAATTGCCGCACCGAGGTAGCCACCCGTCTGTCCCTACCCTGACCCGCTCGTCCCGCCTGCCGGGACAAGTTGCGGTGCATACCCCTACCTTATCGAGACTCGAACTGGAGCCGGAAATCGTCATGAAGCTTGTCCTCACGGCGTCGATGGCCACCTTCGTCCTTGCAGCCCGCGCGGGAAGCCAAGCGCTCCTGCCCCCCCTCCCCTTGGAGTGGCGCGCCTACGGCAACGATCCCGGAGGCGCGCGCTTCTCCAGCGCCACCGCGATCACCCCCGACAACGTGCAAGCGTTGCGGATCGCCTGGATCGCGCGCACGGGCGACTACATGACAGACCGCGGCCGGTTCGAGGCGACGCCGATCCTCGTGGATGGGACGCTCTACGTCTCCACACCGCTCGGCAGCGTACTGGCGCTCGATCCCGCCACGGGCACCGAGCGCTGGAGGCGCCAAGGACCCGTCCGATTCGGCTACGACGACTACGGAGACTTCGCCAACCGCGGCGTTGCGGCGTGGACGAGCGGCGCCGGGGGCGAGCGCTGCGCGATTCGCGTCTTTGTTGCCACGGTGAATGCGCGGCTCGTGGCGCTGGATGGCCGGAGCGGCCGCCCCTGCGCCACGTTCGGCGACCAGGGTACCATCGACTTGACGGTGGGCCTGCGCCACCAACCGGACCATGCGTGGGAATACGGCGTCACCTCCCCGCCAATCGTTGTTCACGACCTGGTGATCGTCGGCTCGCGCGTCGCGGACAATCGTCGCACCGACGCGCCCGAGGGGGTCATCCGGGCGTTCGATGTGCGAACCGGCGCGCTGCGCTGGACGTTCGACCCCATCCCCCGCCAGGCCACCGAGCCTGGGTACGACACCTGGATCGGCCCCACGGCACACAACACGGGCGCGGCCAACGCCTGGAGTGTCTTCTCGGCCGATCCTGCCCGCGACCTGCTGTTCGTGCCGGTGGGCAGTGCGAGTCCCGATTTCTACGGTGGCGAGCGCCGCGGCGACAACCGCCACTCAAGTTCCGTCGTCGCCCTGCGCGCCTCCAGCGGGGCGCTCGTGTGGGCCTTCCAAGTCGTCCATCACGATATCTGGGACTATGACGTCCCGGCCCAACCGGTGCTGTTCACCTTGCGACGCGGGCGTGACACCCTGCCCGCCGTCGCGGTCGCGACCAAGATGGGTCACGTGTTCATCCTCGACCGTCGCACGGGGGCGCCCCTCGTGCCGGTGGAGGAGCGCCCCGTCCCGCCGAGCGACGTGCCGGGTGAGGAGGCTGCCCCCACCCAACCCTTCCCGCCCCCGGCGTTCCGACTCGCGCCCGAGAGCCTCACGGCCGCCGACGGCTTCGGCCTCACCGACTCGGCCCGGAGCGCGTGTCGCGCGAGAATCGCGAGCCTCCGCTTTCAGGGCGTCTTCACCCCGCCCTCCCTCCAAGGGACCATCATTTGGCCCGGCAACATCGGAGGCATGAATTGGTCCGGGGTGTCCGTCGACGAGGCTCGCGGAATCCTCGTGGCGCCGACCAATCGCCTGGCGACGGTCGTCCGCTTGATTCCCCGGGACAGTCTCCCCGCCGCTTACGCGGCGCGTCCCAACCTGGAGTACGGCCGCCAACTAGGCACGCCCTACGCGATGAGCCGGGACGACCTGAGGATCTGCACGCCACCCCCGTGGGGCGCCCTCACGGCCCTCGATCTGAATGCCGGCCAAGTCAAGTGGCAGGTGCCGCTCGGCGTCTTCCCGCGACTCGCCGCCGTGCCCGGAGCGGGCGCGTGGGGCTCGGTCAACCTGGGCGGCGCCCTGCTCACGGCCAGCGGCCTCATCTTTATCGCGGGCACCTTCGACCAGCGGTTACGCGCCTTCGAGCTCGAGACGGGTCGCGAGCTCTGGAGCGCAGCGCTCCCTGCGGCCGCTCACGCCCTCCCGATGACCTACGTCGTCGCGGGGCGCCAATACGTCGTGATCGCGGCCGGCGGGCACGATCGCCTACACACGCCGATGGGCGACTACGTGCTCGCCTTCACGCTCCCCGGGCCCGGCACGCCGGTGCCCGACACGGCGCCGGCCTCCCCCGGTGCGCTCGCAGGCGAGTGGGTGGGCGAGATCCGCATCGGCGACGCGCGCGGTGGCATGCGCCTCGCGCTCCACCCGCTGGCTGACTCCTTCACGGCGAGCGCCCAACTCGATTCCGTCACCATCATCGGGCCGGTCACAGCCCGGCGCAGCGGGCGTGGAGTCACAATCGCCTTTCCGTTCCGATACCCGGCAAAACACGACTGCACGGCCACGCTCACGACGACGCTCGCGCTCTGGAACGGGGGGCGCTTGCTCGAGGGAGGCGGCGCGGTGGACGGACCGTGCGCCGACCACGGACACCAAGACGCCGCGTTCCTGTTCCGACGACCCGACGCGCGCTCCCCTTGAAGCGGTGTCGTCCCCCGACGGGGAGCGCTACCTTCGGTCCATGCGGCGTGGACGGGTCGGGATCGCGGCACTGTGGCTGGCGGCGTTCACCACCGTCGGGTTATTGCAGTTCACCCACTACTATCTCAACGTGCTCGCGGAGGGCCACTCCGAGCCGTTTCGCGTGAAGCTCGTGGAGGAGCTGACGGCCGCCTACGGCGCGGGCGCGTGCTTCGTCCCCGTCGTGTGGCTCGTGGCTCGCGCCCGACGCGCACGCCGGGGTCTTCCTCGCACGCTCGCCCTGCACGCCGCCGTCCTGCCGCTCTTCTCGGTGGCGCACACCTCCTGGAACTGGGCGACGCGGAGCGTGCTGTTCCCCGTGCTGAGCCTCGGCCGCTACGACTACGGACGGATGCCCCTGCGCTACGCGATGGAGCTGCCGAGCGACGTGCTGTTCTACACGCTGATCATGGGGCTCGTCTACCTCGCGGGCTGGTATCGCGAGGCGCGCGATCGCGAACTGCGCCTCGCCCAGCTCGAAGCGGAACTCGGGCAGGTGCGCCTCGAGGCGCTCGAGGGACAGCTCCGGCCGCACTTTCTCTTCAACGTCCTGAACACGGTCTCCGCCGTCATGTTCGAGGACGTCGCCGCGGCCGACGCGATGCTCGCCCGGCTCGCCGAGCTCTTGCGCCGCGCCCTGCGCCGCCCCGCCGGGGCCGAAGTCGTGCTCGCCGAGGAGCTCGAGACACTCGATCTCTACTTGGACATCATGCGCGGCCGCTTCGCCGAACGCCTGCGCGTCGAGCTCCAGGTCGACCCTGAGGCGCGGCGCGCCTTGGTGCCGCCCCTCGTGCTCCAGCCGCTCGTCGAGAACGCGGTCCTCCACGGCGACCCCGGGCCCGATGCCACGGTTCGCATCGCGGTCGGGGCGCGGCGCGAAGGCGCCCAACTCGTCCTGGCAGTGGAGGACAACGGCCCGGGGATCACGGGCGCGCCCGCCGCGGCGGTGGGTCGGGGCATCGGCCTCGGCGCGACGCAGCGGCGGCTCGCCCAACTCTACGGGGAGCACGCCAGCGTGACCCTCGCCAACGTGGCCGGCGGTGGCGTGCGCGCCGTGGTCGCCCTGCCCTTCCGCGAACGCCCATGAGCCGCGGCGCGAACGCACCCGGACTGCGCGTGCTCATCGTGGACGACGAGCGCCCGGCGCGCCAGAAAGTGCGGCGCTTCCTGGCGGCCGACGCGGACGTGGACACGATCTTCGAAGCGCCCGACGGCGTCCGAGCGCTCGAACTCGTGCGCGCGGAAGCGCCCGACGTAATGCTCTTGGATGTGCAGATGCCAGGCGTCGACGGTTTCGGCGTGGTGGAAGCGCTCGGCCCCGAGCTCCGCCCCCACGTCGTGTTCGTCACCGCCTATGAGGAGTACGCGCTGCGGGCGTTTGAGGCACACGCCGTCGACTATATCCTCAAGCCGTTCGACGCCGGGCGCTTCGCGAAGGCGCTTGCGCGCGCCAAGGACGCCGTGGCGCGAGACCGGGACCGTGAAGCGCGTCGGCGCCTCGAGGATGCGCTCGCCGAGGTGCGCCGGGAGCGCCCCGCGACCCTCGACCGCCTGCTCGTCACCTCGGGCGAGCGGGTCGTCTTGCTCCCCCTAAACCAGGTGGAGCGATTCGCAGCGAGCCGCAATTACGTCACCGTGTACAGCGACGGTGGACACCAGCGCCTGCGGGCCACACTCGATCAGCTCGAGGCGCGGCTCGATCCGCGGGCGTTCGTGCGCATCCACCGGTCGACGATCGTGCGCGTCGACCGCGTGACCGAACTCCGGCCCTGGTCCCACGGGGACTCCGTCGTCGTGCTCCGGAGCGGCGCCCAGGTACGGCTCAGCCGCCGCTACCGGGACCGCCTGGAGCGATTCCTGCCCTAGCAACACCGCCGTCGATCAAAGGAGTGACCATGACGTTCTGGCAACGCCTCACCTCCGTGCTGGGCGCCCAGAGGGTGCTCCGCGCCCTGCGCTTCTGGCCCCCGTACGCCGGCGCCGGGATCCGGGTCACGTATGCGGACCGGCAGCTGCGCGAGATCGCGGTCGAGATGAAGCTGCGGCCCTGGAACCAGAACTACGCCGGCACCCACTTCGGTGGTTCGCTGTACGCGATGTGCGACCCGTTTTACATGCTGATGGTGATCGCGAACCTGGGCCCCGACTACAGCGTGTGGGACAAGTCCGCCACCATCGACTTCCTCAAACCCGGCCGCGGTCGCGTGCGTGCCCGCTGCAAACTCACCGACGAGCAGCTCAGGCACATCCGTGACGGCGTGGAGCGGGAGGGCAAGGCGCATCCGCGCTTCGAGGTGACCGTGGTAGACGAAGCGGGCGACGCGGTCGCGCGGGTCGGCAAGGAGCTGTCGGTCAGAAAAGCGATGACGCCGGTCGCACGGACCTGACGAACATCAATCCCGTCCCACCCCCAACGCGTCGGCCACGCGATTGATGTAGTTGAACCACGCGGCGATCAGCGTGATCTGGAGAATCGCACGGTCGTCGAAGCCCACCGCCCGCAAGCGCGCGTGCTCCGCGGGGCCGATGCGCGTGGCGTCCCGCGTCACCTGCACCACGTAATCGAGCATCGCCCGATCCTGCTCCGCGATCGGCGCCTTGGTGTAGTCGGCCTCAAGTGCCGCCACGAGCCGCTCATCCAACGTCACCCGACGCAGAAACTCCGCGTGCGAGGTGATTCAGTAGCGGCACCGGTTCGTGACGGACACCATCGTGGTGATCATCTCGTGCTGTCGCCGCGTGAGCGGGAGCTCGGGCGACATCAACGCGCCGAACGTCGCGAACGCGTGATACAAGGCGTCAGGGATGAGGGTGTGCGACGCCACGATGCCCGACGTCCCGTCCGCCGTGGGCTGCACCGGGGTGTGGTATTCCTCGGGATAGAGCGCCCGCTGCCCCTCGATCGCCCGGCGCAACTTCGCATCGGCTTCCGACAAGGGGATGGTCCGAATCCAGGTCATGGAAGTGTCGTCCCTTCGGGAGTAAGGCGCCGTCGAAACGCAAAAAGGTACACGGGGAGGCCCAGTCCCACGATTCCCACGCCCAGCACCGCCTGCGCGGGGTTGTGACCCGCTAGGAGGACGAGCAACACCGCGACGAGTGCGAGGAAGATGACGGGCGTGATGGGGTAGCCAGGAGTGCGATAAGGCGCCACGTTCGGGTCCCGGCGCCGGAGCGCGAACAGCCCCGCTACCGTGAGCCCCACGAATAGCACCGTGATGAACACGAAATACGACAGGATCTGGTTGAACGTGCCCACCACCACCATCAGGGACGCAAGCGCCGCCTGCAGCGCGATGGCCCGCGCCGGCGTCCCCGTACGGGGGTGCACAGCGGCCACGCCCTGGAAGAAGACGCCGTCCCGCGCCATGGCGTAATACACCCGCGGCAGCGCCATGAGGAGCGCTAGCAGGCTCCCCAGCACGGCGAGGATGACGATCCCCGCAAACACACGCCCACCCGCCAGCCCGAACAGTGCCTCGCCCGCCTGCGCAGCAAACGCCTCCCCAGACTTCACCTGCTCGAGCGGCACGAGATAGACGAAGACCGCGCTCGTGAGCAGGTACACGACGGTCACCGCGGCGACACCGAGGGCGAGGGCCCTGGGCAGGGTGCGCCCGGGGTCGCGCGTTTCGCCGGCGAGTTTGGCGATCTCCCACCACCCGCCGAACGCGAAGAAGGCCCCCACGAGACCCGGCGCGAGCGCACCCGGCAACGGATCGGCCCCGGGGCGCTGGGCGACGAACGGAACGAAGTGCGACCAGCTCCCGAGGCGTAGCACCAGCGCCAGCACGGCGAT
>DATLKW010000470.1:0-7561 GCA_035538175.1 Gemmatimonadales bacterium
CTCGCGGTGGTAGGCCTGGTGCTTGCCAACGCGTTCTTCGTCGCCGCGGAGTTCGCGCTCGTCGCGGCGCGGCGCACGCGGATCGAGGCGATGGTACGCCGGGGCGACCGCAAGGCGAAGCGCGTGCAGACCGCCCTGCACGACCTTTACCGGCAGCTCTCGGCGGCCCAGCTCGGCATCACGGTGGCGTCGATTCTTCTCGGCTACGTGGCCGAGGACACTGTGGCGCACCTGTTCCGCGACTGGTTCGCGCTCCTGCCGCCCCTGCTTGCGTTCCTCACGCGCGGCGGCGTGGCCTCGATCGTCGCCGTGGGCGTGGTGTCCTTCCTGCACGTGGTGTTCGGCGAACAGGCGCCCAAGGCCTGGGCGATCACGTACCCGGAGCGGACGAGCCGCTGGGTGGCGGCGCCGCTCGTGTTCTTCTCCTGGCTCACGCGGCCGTTCACCGACCTCCTCAACTGGAGCGCCGGCCGGGTGGTGCGGCTCTTGGGCCTGAAGGTGGCGACTGGCGAGCTCGACCGGATCCACTCCCCCGAGGAGCTCCGCATGCTGGTCGAGCAAAGTAAGAAGCGGGGCAAGCTCGACGCCGACGATGCTCGCCTGCTCGAGGGGGTGTTCGCGTTCAGCGAGAAGACGGCGCGCGAGGTGATGACGCCGCGTACGGACATGGTGGCCCTCCCCGCCGAGCTGACGCTCGCGGAGGCCGCCGATCAGGTGGCCGTCGCGGGGCGCTCGCGCTATCCGGTCTACGGTGAGTCCCTCGACGACATTCTCGGCGTGGTGCACGCGAAGGACGTGCTCGCAGGCCTGCGCTCGGACGACGTGAAGACCGTCCGAGGCGCGCTGCGGCCCGCCATGTTCGTGCCGGGCACGCGGGAGGTGGAGGACGTGCTCGCCGACATGAAGCGCCAGAACGTCCATCTCGCCATCGTGCTCGACGAGTTCGGCGGGACGGCGGGGCTCGTGACAATGGAGGATCTGCTCGAGGAGATCGTCGGGCCAATCTACGACGAGTACGACCAACCGAGCGGGGACTTGCGGGCCGCCGCCTCCGGAGGGGCGCCGCTCATCGCCGGGGCGACGCCGATCCGCGACGTGAACCACGCGTTCGGGCTCGAGCTTGACGAGCGGGACTACACGACGATCGGGGGGTTCTTGTTCGGCGCGCTCGGGCGGCTCCCCAAGGTGGGCGACCAGGTGGCCGTCAAGGGCGCGGTGCTCGAGATCGCCGACATGGAAGGTCGCCGCGTGGGCAAGGTGCGGGTGGTGCGCCGGACGGCCGGGGCCCCGGGGACGACCGGCGCGCCGGCGTCCTGAGCCTCAGGCGCGCCGTCTGCGGGGCGCGGGCCTCCGCGGGGCGCGCTCGGCCGCGTCACGTGGCCCGCGCCGCGTCGCGCCCTCCGCAGTCTCCCGCGGCGCCGGGCGGCCCGCGAGGCGCGCGGCGAGCTCGAGCGCGGCGCGCATGGATCCCGGATCGGCGATCCCCTGGCCGGCGATGTCGAGCGCCGTTCCGTGGTCGGGGGCGACGCGGGGGAACGGGAGTCCGAGCGTCACGTTCACCCCTTTGCCGAAGCCCGCCACCTTCACCGCGGTCATGCCCACGTCGTGATAGGGCGCGAGGACCGCGTCGAACTCACCCTTGAGCGCGCGCACAAACACGGTATCGGCCGGGAGCGGCCCGGCGGCGCCGAGGGTGCGGGCGGCGGGCCGCAGGATGCGGTCGTCCTCGTCGCCGAACAGGCCGGATTCGCCGGCGTGCGGGTTGAGGGCGCACACGGCGAGCCGGGGCCGGGTGATCTCCCACCACTGACCGAGCGCGCGCTCGGTGAGGCGCCCGCACGCCACGACGCGTTCGGTCGTCACCGCGGCGGGCACGGCGCGCAGCGGGATGTGGGTCGTCACGAGGACGACTCGGAGCGAGCCCGTGGCGAGCATCATGGCGACCTCCACGTCACCGGCGAGCCGCGCCAAGAACTCCGTGAGCCCGGGATACTGAAAGCCGGCGAGGTGGAGGGCGTGCTTGTGGACGGGGCCCGTGACGACGGCGTCGACCTCGCCTCGGAGCGCGAGGCGCACCGCTTCTTCGACCGCGTGACCGGCGACCCGACCGGCCTCTGCTGGCGACAGGGTCCTGGCCGGGGCCGCGGGCGCTGTCGCGTGGGCCTCGGGTGGCGTGCCCGACGCACCGCTTCCCACGATCGTGATGTCGGCGTCGAGCGGCCCCAGGGCGAGCGCTTTGCTCACGACTTCCGGGCCGATGCCGCGCGGGTCGCCGAGGGTGACGGCGAGGCGGGGCCGGCGGCGCTGGGCGTTAGAACCGGACGTCGACGTACGTCGTGCGGCGGAGGAGGTCCAAGTAGTGCTTCACGGCGAGCTGCTGGCCCAGGCCCTCGCGGATCCGATCCTTCACCTCCCCGAACGAGAGCTCCCCTTCCGGGAGTCGTCACGTGAGATCGAAGACCACGAAGCGTGGTCGCGCCGTTTGGGCGCCCACTTCGAAGACCGGCTTCAGTCCGGGGACCGTATCGGTGCCGATGGCCTTCAGGTACTCCGGCGGCAGCTCGGAGAGGGGGAGGGCGTCGGCAAGCTTCGGCTCATTGGGGTCGGCGTAGAGGCGGGCCAGGGAATCGAACGGTGCCCCGTGGGCGAGCGCGGCGTGCACGGAATCCGCCTGTCGGCGGGCCCGGGCGAGCTGGGGGGCGGAGATCGTGGGCTGAATGAGGACGTGGCGCGCGAGGATTTCCGCCGGTTGGACGCGTTCCACCTGGATGACGTGGAAGCCGTATTCGGTCCGCACGACGTCCGAGATCGCCCCCGGCCGTAGGCGGAAGGCGACGTCCTCGAACTGCTTCACCATCACGCCGCGACGGAACCATCCCAATTCCCCACCCTGCTCGCGGGACGCCGAGTCCGCCGAATACTTCTTCGCGACCTCGGCGAAGTTGGCGCCCGCGCGCAGGACCACCACGAGGGATTCGGCGAGCTGCAGCGCGCGGGCGCTCGCGACGGAGTCGGGTTTCGGCACGATGACGATCTGACGAAACGAGATCGCGGCGGGCCGCTTCGGTTGCTGGGCGCGGTTCGTCTCCCAGAAGCTGTGGATTTCGGCGTCCGACGGGGGGATCGGCCGGAGCTTTCCCTTCTGCTTCAAGCCCTCGATGAGGCGTTGCTGCAGAATCGACCGGCGCTGCTGGTCGGCGAGCCAGCGGCGCCACTCTTCCTCCGAGACGAACCCGGCCGCGCGGAGCTGGCCTTGGAATTCGACGACCGACGTGAACTGCTTGCGGACGTTTTGCACCGTCTGTTCGACCGCGTCCTGCACCTCCTGATCCGTCACCTTGATGGTGGTGTCGCGCTCCGCCTGCTGCACGAGGAGCTCCTCGTCCACCATCTGGGAGAGGAGCTGGCGGCGCGCCGCATCGCGCCCGGCCGAGTCCTCGGGGACCTTCGCCCCCTGGGACTGTGCCAGCACGAGTTGCTCCTCCACCTGCGAGGCGAGGATCGGCTTCGTCCCCACGACCGCCACGATGCGGTCCACGACGCCCCCGCTCGTGGCGCGCGCCTGGGCTGCCGCGCGGGAGCCGCAGAGGAGGGCTGCCCCGGTGGCGATCGCGACGGCGGCGTGCCGGTGGCTCATATCAGTGCGGCGCCGGTTTCGCCCCGCTGTCGGGGGCGACGGGTGGCGGGCCGCTGGCGGGGCGGAGGCCCGGGGCAGGGCCGGCCCGGAGGGTCGTGTCGGCGGCCCGGATCGCGCTGGCCCGCTCGAGCGCACGCGCGATGCCCGCGTCGTTGAGGGCCCACGGCTCGCCCCGGCGCAGCGCGGCGGCGAGGAAGGGGGGCACGGGGAGGAACGGGACGCGCCCCAGCGTCACCGCCGCGTCCATGTAGCGCTCGAGATGGGCCATGGCCAACCGCGCCCGCGCATCGGGCGTGGCGGCGGAGTCGCGGAGCAGCGTCGGCGAGAGGGCGAGCAGGCCTTCGAGGCGCGACACGCTCGAGTCGTGTTCCGTGCGCAGATGCCGCCAATCGTCGGGCGTGAGCCGCACGCCGGCGGCGTCGGCCTGCGCGAGCAGGAGGTCGCGTTGCGCCAGGAGCTTCACGAGCTGTGTGAGCTGTTCGTCCGTCGCCGTCGCGATCCCGCGGACGTCGTTCGGATCGAGGGCGAGGAGCCAGCGCGCCAGGTCCTTGACGCGGAACAGGCCGGCGGTCGAGCGGGCGAGCACGCGGTCGTCGTCGCGCGAACCGGTCCCTCGGGGCGCGGTCGAACGGACGCGCGCCGCAGCGCCACCCTCGACGGTGAGCTGTAGGGCCTTGGTGAGGCTGTCGACGTAGATCGAGTCCAAGTGGTTCGTGCGCACGTTCTCCACGTCGATCCGGAAGGAGTCGCGCACTTCTGTGAACAGGGGCCGGCGGATGATGTGGAACCCGAAGGGCGAGCGCACGAGACCGCTCATTGCGCCGGGCGCGAGGCCCCACGCGGCGCTGTCGAACGCCGGCACGAACTGGCCCCGCGGCGTCGCCGGGAGGTAGCCGCCGCGCGCTTTCGACCCGGGGTCTTCCGAGTAGCGCCGCGCGAGCTCGGCAAAGCTCGACCCTCGACCTCCCCCCGCCTGGGCCTGTCGGAGCACGCCCGCCGCCTTCTGTTTCTGCTGCTCCTCGATCAGCGGGGCGGCGCTGGGCGGTACGCGGATCAGGATGTGCTGGAACAGGCGGATGGTACCCGCCCGGTAGGCCGAGTCCGCGTTGGCCCCGGTCGTGAGGCCACGGCGTTTCACGAGCTGGGCGTGGAAGCGCTCCCAGCGCAGCTGGGCCGCCACGGGCCACTCGGCCTCGAGCGCGAGCGTCGAATCCTCGAGGTCGCGCCCGCGGGCGAGCGCTGTGGCGAAGACCGCGTAGTCCAAGTACGCCATGGCGACGCCCGTGATGACGTCGGGTCGCACGGGGATGCGGGGTGCGCGACCCACCAAGCCCGCCAGCCGTTCGACGCTCAAGGTCTGGCCGGCGGCCGTGCCCGCCACTTCGGCATGCGAGGAGAAGGCCTGCCGCAGCATGCGGCACCCGCTGAGCGCGAGCATTCCCGTTACGAGCGCGAGCCGGCGCATGCCTCTCCTTAGTCGTGAACGTCCGCGAGGACGGCAGTGAGCGCCCGAACGAGGCCAGGTCCGATGGCCTCACCGCCGAGGCGCCGGAGTCGGAGGGAGAGCGGGGCGGCGCGCCGCACCTCGGCCTCGAACTGCACCGCGTCGAGGGCCGCTGTGACGCGGGCGAGCCGCGGATGCGCGTCCCGTCGGAACGTGAGCCGCGCCTCGTCGCCCCTCACCAGGATCATCTCGAGGCCCGCGCGGGCGCCGAGCGCGCGCAGCTCCGAGACGAGGAGCAGGCGCTGCGCGTCGTCCGGAAGCGGCCCGAAGCGATCGCGCAATTCCTCGCGCACCGCCTCAATTTCGCTCGGCGCCTCGGCCCGCGCCAGCCGGCGGTACAGCGCGAGCTTCGCGG
Organism: Gemmatimonadales bacterium; assembly: GCA_035538175.1. Classification (GTDB taxonomy): domain Bacteria; phylum Gemmatimonadota; class Gemmatimonadetes; order Gemmatimonadales; family GWC2-71-9; genus AG41. Next base: position 5,497 of record DATLKW010000470.1, read on the forward strand.
CCTCGTCGGGCACGTAGGCGTCGGCGAGGTGGGCGGGCTGGTCGAGAATCACCTCGGGGGGAACGTCGGGCGTGGCAGCGTCGGGCTTCCCCGTCTTGAGCGCCTCGACCGTCTCCTCGAGCCACCGGAGGTAGGTATCGAATCCGACGGCCTGGGCGTAGCCCGACTGCTCGGCCCCGAGCAGGTTGCCCGCGCCGCGGAGCTCCAAGTCCCGCAGGGCGATGCGATACCCCGACCCCAAGTCGGTGTGGTGCTCGAGCACTTGCAGGCGCGCTTCCGCCTCGCGATCGACCAGGTCGGGGACGAGCAAGTAGCAGTAGGCGCGGCGGTGGCTCCGCCCCACGCGGCCGCGCAGCTGGTACAGTTGGGCGAGGCCGAGCTGGTCGGCGCGGTTCACGAGCATGGTGTTCGCGTTGGGGACGTCGAGGCCCGACTCGACGATCATCGTTGAGACGAGCACATCGACTTCGCTCCGGACGAAGCGGGCCATGACGTCATCGAGCGTCTTCTCGTTGAGCTTCCCATGCGCCACCGCCACGCGGGCGCGGGGCGGGCCGAGGGCGCGCACCCGCGCGGCAATCGTATCGATCGTCTCGATGCGGTTGTGCACGAAGTACACCTGCCCCGCTCGGTCCAACTCCCGCGCCAGCGCCTCCTCGATGAGCCCCTCGTCCCAAGGTTCGATGAAGGTGACGACCGGCGAGCGGTCCTTCGGGGGCGTTTCGAGCAGGGTCAGGTCGCGCAGGCCCGCGAGCGAGAGGTGAAGTGTCCGCGGGATGGGGGTGGCGGTGAGCGTGAGCACGTCGACGGAGAGCTTGAGGGCGCGCAGCCGCTCCTTCGCCCGCACGCCGAAGCGGTGTTCCTCGTCGATGATCAGCAGGCCCAGGTCTTTGAAGGCGGCGTCGCGGGAGAGGAGGCGGTGGGTGCCGATCACGATGTCGACCTCGCCGCGGGCCATGCGTCCGGTGACGCCTGTAGCCTCCTTGGCCCCCCGGAAGCGGGACAAGACGTCGATCCGCACCGGGTAATCGGCGAGACGCTCGCGGAACGTGCGGCCGTGCTGTTCGGCAAGGATCGTGGTTGGCACGAGGACGGCGACCTGCTTCCCCGCCTGCACGGCCTTAAAGGCGGCGCGCAGCGCCACTTCGGTCTTCCCGTACCCCACGTCGCCCACGAGGAGCCGGTCCATGGGCCGGGCGCGCTCCATGTCGCGTTTCACTTCCTCAGACGCGCGCCGCTGATCGGGCGTGTCCTCATAGAGGAACGCGGATTCGAGCTCGCGTTGCCACGGGGTATCGGGCGGGAAGGCGAAGCCCGAGGCGAGCTGGCGGCGCGCGTACAGATCAAGCAGGTCCGCTGCCATGCGGCGAATCGCAGCCCGCGTCTTGTCGCGCTGCCGCTGCCAGGCCGTCGCCCCGAGCCGATGGAGCCGCGGGGGCGGCGCGTCGCCGTCGCCGGGGGCGCGGTAGGGCTCGAGCTGATCGAGGCGATAGAGCGGCACGTTCAAGCGCGCGCCGCCTTCGTACTCGACGACCGCCACCTCCAGGGTCCCGCCCTCGGCGCCCAGGGGGATCGTCTGGATACCGCGGTACAGGCCGATCCCGTGGTCCAAGTGGACGACGTAGTCCCCGCCCCGGAGGGCGCGGGTCGCGGCCGTGGCGCTGGCGGCGCGGTAGCGGCGCGGGCGCCGCAGCCGCCTGGCCCGCCGGAAGATCTCGTGGTCGGTGAGCACGCGCAGGCCGGGCAGGACGAATCCGCCGTCGAGCGCGCCCACGACCAGCGTCGCGCGCTCGCTGTCCAGCAGCTCCTCGAGCCGCTCGAGTTGCCCCTCGTTGTCGCACAGGATGACAGTGGGCGGCTCGCCCCTGACGAGCTGGCGCAGGCGCCGGATATCGCGATCCACGGGCTCCGGGGGGGCGAGCGGGAACCGCATCGTCTGGTCGGGAACGTTGAGCGCGAGGCGCGGGAATCCGGCGAGCCGTTCAAGCCAGGCTAACGGCTCGAGGTAAAGCGCTTCGCGGGCCGGGGCATCTTCGCCGAGCCGCCGCGCCACGTCGAGATGATG
>DATLKW010000471.1:0-3407 GCA_035538175.1 Gemmatimonadales bacterium
CCCAACGAGAGTCTTCCAACCGCCCTGCGGGGCGTCAGCAAGGTCCCCACCAGCCGAAGGCGCGCAACCGCGGTCTGGAAGGGCGCCCTCCATCTCAACCAGCACGGGCCTGACCAGCGAGGCCGATGCCCCGCGGCGCCCGCAGCGGGCCAGGGAGCCGTCGCGCAGTCCGGCGGCGCAGTCCCCGCTTGTCTCGAAATCCACACTCCGTTGACCAATTTGGAAATCGAGTACGTTTACGGGCGGATCGGCGTCTCTAGCGGAGTCTGTAGCGTGCAAGGTCGCAAGAAGCCGCGTCGGGTGCGGGAGAGCGTCAGCCTTTCCAAGGGTCGAGGATGGGTCGCGGCTGACTTCGACGCCCCCCTGCCGCCCGAGGTGCTCCGGTTGTTCACAGGCGAGCCCAAGTGAGGGTGCTGCTCGACATGGGCTTGCGCATCCGTCCTCGTCCGTCCCCCGCCCTTCACTAGCCGGCTCCTGCCCGCGCGCACGCATGCGTCCATCCCGGACCTTTAGGCTGTTCCGTGCCTGAACCGCCCGTCGCCTTGGTCGACGCGCTGGGCGATCGGTACGCAATAGAGCGTGAGCTTGGGCGTGGCGGGATGGCCACCGTCTACCTCGTCCGCGACCTGAAGCACGACCGTCAGGTCGCGCTCAAGGTCCTCGCCCCGGAGCTCGGAGCTTTGCTCGGCCGGGAGCGGTTCCTGCGAGAGATCCGGACCGCTGCCCAGCTGCAGCATCCCCACATCCTCCCCGTATTCGATTCGGGGGAAGCCGCCGGGCTCCTCTGGTACACGATGCCGTACGTCGAAGGGGAGAGCCTCCGCGATCTGCTGCGGCGGAAGGGGAAGCTCGAAGTGTCCGAAGCGGTCCGGCTCGGACAAGACATCGCGGGCGCACTCCAGGCGGCACACGACCACGGCGTTATCCATCGCGATGTGAAGCCGGAAAACGTGCTGCTCTCCCACGGTGAGGCCCTGGTCGGTGATTTCGGCATCGCGCGCACGGCCCGCGCGTCGAGCGGCGACCAGCTCACCCAAACCGGCCTGTCGCTCGGTACTCCCGCCTACATGAGTCCCGAGCAGGGCGTGGGCGAGCGCGACTTAGACGGTCGATCCGACATTTACGCCCTCGGCTGCCTCCTGTACGAGCTACTTGCGGGTCGGCCGCCGTACACTGGCCCCACGCCAGGAGCCCTCCTCCTCCAGCATGCCGGGGAGCCCATACCGCCCCTGCGTCGGGCGCGGCCCGACGTGCCCGGATCGCTCGAGGCCGTTGTCGCCAAGGCAATGGCCAAGGACCCGGCTGAGCGGTTCGCCACGGCAGACGCGCTCCGCCAGGCGCTCGCTTCGGGAGCAAGCGCAGGACCACCTGCCCTCGCGGCAACCGCGCTCCGGCGACGGCTCGCGGCACCGGCGCGACTGCTGGTTCCGGCGGTCCTTGGGGCGCTCGTGCTCGTGGTCGCGTTCATCTACCTCGCCCCGAAACCGACACCCACGCGCAACCTTGTGGCGGTGCTGCCATTCGATAATCTCGGCGATCCGGCCGACCAGTACTTCGCCGACGGCCTGACGGATGAGATCACGAGCCGCCTGGCCTCGGTGAGCGGACTCGGCGTAATCTCGCGCACTAGCGCTGCCCGTTACCGCGGCAGTGGCAAGACGGTCAAGCAAATCGGCCAGGAGCTCGGCGCGGCGTATATCCTCGAAGGGTCGGTCCGGTGGGATAAGGCACCCGGGCGCAACAGCCGCATCCGCGTGACGCCCGAGCTCATCAGCACGGCCGACGATAGCCACCTTTGGGCGGATCGCTACGACGCCGAGTTCGCGGACGTGTTTGACGTCCAGTCCCGCATCGCAGAACAGGTGACGACCGCACTCGGGATCACGCTCGGCCCCGCGGAGCGTCGCGCGCTCGCCACGCGGCCGACGACGAACCTGAGCGCGTACGATGCCTTCTTGCGTGGCGGAGCAGCCATGCCCTCGGACTTCGCGATCGGTGGACCGCGTATCGTCTCGGGGCTCGAGCGAGCGGCGGCGTATTATACCCAGGCCGTGCAACTCGACAGCTCGTTTGCGCTCGCGTACGCGACGCTCGGCTGGACGCGGTTGTTCTTGGCGTTTTACCAGATTGCGCCTGCCGAGAATCTTCGGGTGGCCGAGGCGGCGATCGGTCGAGCCTTGGCACTCGCGCCGGACCTCGGCAGCGCTCACGCGGCGGCTGGCTACTACCAATTGTTGATCGCCCGCGACACGGGGCAGGCCTTGCGGGAGTTCGATCGCGCCCTGGAGAGTCGACCCAACGACGCGGACCTGCTCACGGCGATAGCCGCGGCGGAGCGACCTATCCGCGGTCCTCGGGGGCGTGCCCTGGCGTACGCGGAGCGGGCCCTCGTGCTCAATCCGAACTCGACCTTCGCCGGGTTGATCCTGGCCGAGATCTACCTGGACCTTGGGCGGTTTGGCGCAGCGGAACAGCTCTACGATCGGATCATCGATCGCGATCCTACAAGCACCGGGCCGTACGTCATGAAGGCGCTGGTGTACCTGCTCCGCGACGGCGACACCGTGGGCGCACGCGCCGTCGTTCGAGGGGCCGCTGCGCGCGTCGACTCCTTGGCCGTGATCACCGCGGCCCTCACGGCGCCGCGGATCAGCTCTCCCGCAGCGTACGCCATGCTCGACCCACCGTACCGGCACGCGTGGCTCACGCTCCGGCCCTCCGCGTTCGGAGACGACACGGCCCTATACGCCGTGACCATGGCCTACGCTTACCGCATGCGCGGCGACTCGGCGGCGGCGCGCGCCTATTACGACACCGCCGAGCGCGTCGCTCGGCGTCGCCTCCGCGCGTATCCGTTGAATCCCTCACCGCTCACGGTCCTCATGTGGACCGAGGCGGCACAGGGCCGAGCCAACACAGCCGCCGCGATGCTCGATCGCATGCTCTCGGCGAAGCGCATCGGGTATTTCCCCGAGCGGCACGCATGGCTCGCCCGCATCGCACTGCTGGCACGCAACCGGACGAGCGCCTTGGATGAACTCGAAACGCACGGCTGGGGAACGGACGTCACCGTGCCATGGCTCTGCGTCGATCGCTTCTGGGACCCAATACGAGGCGAGGCGCGATTCCAGCAGCTGACCAACAGCCGATGCCCCGCGAAGGACCCTCGAGACTGAGGAATGTGACCGATCGAGTGCGCGGAGTGGCCGGCGGCCGGCGATGAAACAGGGGTCAATCGATCGAGACGGCCGTCACCTAGAGGAACCGGCCTATGCTCGCCCCCGGATCTTCGCCACCCACCAGCGCAGCCCCACGAAGAGAAACCGCCAGTCGTGAAAGAACTCCGGCGGCTTCCCCTCCAGCGCGTGGCCGACAAATTGAAACACCCATCCGAGCAAGAAAAGGCC
>DATLKW010000472.1:0-17329 GCA_035538175.1 Gemmatimonadales bacterium
GGCTTCGGCCGGTCAGACCTCCTCAGGGCGCGCCAGCGCGACGACGTCACCGCGGAGCTCCGGGCCCTCTATCAACGCGTGCTCGATGCCGTGCGCCTGCGGGACACGACGGCGCTCGCACCCCTGCTCGCCGACGGTTACCTGTTCACGGACGGCACCACGGGCGCCCTCGTCACCAAGCGGGACCGACTCCAGGCGGTGGCGCAAGGCTCAGAGTCGATCGACGCCCTCCACCTCGACTCCCTCGCCGTTCGTCTCTACCCCGACGCCGCCGTGGCGTCGGCGCTCGTGCGTCAGGTCGGGGCGCGAGCCGGAACGCGCACCACCCAGGTCATCCGCGCCACCGTTGTGTTCGTGCGCGCCCGTGGACGAGGATGGCTGGTGGCCGCCACCCACACATCCGCAGGCCATGAGCCATCCCCGGACTGAGCCAGGGCTCCTGGCCACGGCCACCCCGAGCGCCCCCCCCGCGCCGGACCGGGTCCTGCGCGTGATCGCGCTCTACAAGTTCGCCAAGGCGGCTCTGCTCGTGGCGGTGGCCTTGGGTGCGTTGCGGCTGCTCGATCCGGAGACGGCGGCCCGCGCGCAACGCTGGCTCACCGCTCTCGCCGCGACAACGGACCGAAAGGTGGTGCAGCGGCTCATCGCCCTCGGGCTCGGACTTTCGCCCGGCAAGCTCGAAGCGCTGGGCAGCGGGGCGTTCCTCTTTGCCTCCCTGTTCACCGTCGAGGGCGTCGGGCTGTGGCGCGGGAAGCACTGGGCCGAATACTTGACGGTCATCGCCACAACGTCGCTCGTGCCGCTCGAGCTGTATCACCTCGCGCGCGGCATCACGCTCCCGCGGATCGCGGCGGTCGTGCTCAACATCGCCGTGGTGGCCTACCTGGTGTATGCCCTGCGGCGCCACCACATCCGTCGCGCCGCCGAGCAACGAGATCCGTAGAACGGGTGAGCCTTCCCGCCCCCCGGACCCGACGGCCCCCGCGACCACCGCAGCCGTCTGATCGGGCGAGGGAGCGGCGCGCGGCGCCTCGCGCCCCAGCGCCGGGGACTTGAGACCCGACCGCCGCAACACGAGCTTCGTGCGCATGGGCCCCTCCCCGACCTTCCGCGATCAGTTCGGCTCGGTGGGCGCGGCCTACGCGGAGTTTCGCCCGCGCTACCCCCCACTCTTGTTCCGGGCGCTCGCCGCCATCGCCCCGGCGCGACGCCTCGCATGGGACTGCGCCACCGGCTCCGGCCAGGCTGCCCTCGGCCTCGCCGAGCACTTCGACGAGGTCGTCGCCACGGACGCGAGCGAGGCCCAGCTGCGCGCGGCGTTGGCCCACCAGCGCGTGCACTATCGGCAGGCCCCGGCGGAGACGAGCGGCCTCGCCGCGGGCACCGTGGACCTCGTTACCGTGGCACAGGCGCTGCACTGGCTCGACCGCCCGGCCTTCTATGCCGAGGTCCGGCGCGTACTCGCGCCCGGGGGCGTGCTCGCGGCGTGGTGCTACGGGCTGCTCGAGATCAGCCCCGACGTCGACGCCCTCGTCCACGCCTTCTACGCCGACACTGTGGGCGCCTACTGGCCACCTGAACGGAGGCTCGTGGAGTCGGGGTATAGCACGATCGAGTTTCCCTTTGTCGAGTTCCCCCTACCTCTCCTCGCGATAGAGGCGGAACTGACGCTCGACGAACTCGGCGGCTACATCGGCACCTGGTCGGCCGTGCTTCGCTACCGCAAGGCCACCGGCGCGGACCCCGTCGGGCCCCTCCTCGACCGCGTGCGGGGGCCGTGGGGCTCCCCCGGCGCCCGTCGCCTCGCGCGGTGGCCCCTGACGGTTCGCGCCGGGCGCGTCGCCTAGAGCGCGCGGCGAGCGGCGCGGCGCTCGGCCCCCCCCATTGCGCCGCCCCCTGGGTTCGACACACCTTACATTCCACCCACTTGGAGCGCGAGCGATGTCGCTCGGGGATGACCGCAAGCTGGCCGCCTTAGCGAAGAAGAATGCCGCCAAGGCCGCGAAGGCGAAGCCCAACAAGCGCCGGCAGTACGACGACACCCTGCAGCCGGAACGGGAGGAGGATCTGGAGCTGCGAGACTTCTTCTCGGAGATGAAGAAGCGCGAGTTCTAGCACGCGCCGTCCTCGGCTGCCGTGTCAAATCCGGATGGGCCACGGCCGTCCTCGTCATCGGGCCGGCCCGCGAGCCCCGCGTCGTCGATCGGCGCGTCCTCGACCTGAGTGACGCGTCCCTCCCAACATCCCGCCAGCCCTACCACGCCGTCATGCGCGCCCCGGGGCGCACGCGCGCCGCACTCGAGCGGCGCTTGTGCGCCGTCGTCGAGCGGGTCACCCGCCGCTCGCTCGCCCAGCTCCTGCGTGATGAGCGGCGCCGCGGCCGGGTGGTGCGGCGGGTGGCTCTCGTGGTCGGCAGCGTGATCGATCCGGCGAGGATCGGCAACGATCACATCCGCGCCCACGCGCTCGAAGGGCGCCTGTTCCGCACCGCGCTCGAACGGGCCGCCCAGGCGGCGCGCCTCGCGTGCTCCATCCACGTCGAACGCGGCCTCTACGCCGCCGCCGCGGCTCGGCTCAACCGCCCGGCGGCTCAGCTCAAGCAACGCGTCGCCGACCTCGGGCACCCCCTCCCGGGGCCGTGGCGCGCCGACGAGAAGACCGCCACGCTCGCGGCCTGGATGGGCCTCCGCAGGGGCGATTGACCGCGCTTCGCTGTTCGGCTAAGTTGTTGTGCGATGCCGACCTACGAGTACAAGTGCCCCGCCGGGCACACCTTCGAGAAGTTCTACCCCAGCATCAACGACCAGCGCCGCGCCAAGTGCCCGACGTGTGGCAAGGTGGCGGTGCGCCAGATCTCGGGCGGCGCGGGGCTCGTCTTCAAAGGCTCCGGTTTCTACATCACCGATTACAAGCGCGGCGGGAACAAGGACACGGAGTCCAAGGGAGAGCCCAAGAAAGACGAGGCCAAACCCGCCCCCGACTCGAAGCCTCCCGCTGAGTCGAAGAGCGTCAAGAAGAAGGTAGACTCCGGCGACAAGTGACGGCGCCTGAGACGATTCGCGCGGCGCTGGCGGCGGGGGCGGCGCGACTGGGCACCTCCGTCTCCCCCGCCGCCATCCAACTCGAACGCCCGCGCGATCCGGCCCACGGCGACCTCGCGACCAACGTCGCCCTCGCCCTCGCGAAGACCCTCAAGGAGAAACCCCGCGCGGTGGCCGAACGACTCGTCGGGAGCCTCGAGCTGCCCCCGCGGCTCGTGCGCAAGATCGAGGTCGCGGGCCCGGGATTCATCAACTTCTTCCTCGCCGAAGCCGAGCTCGCTACGGTGCTCTCCGTCGTGCTCGCCCAGGGCGAGCGCTACGGCCGCGGAGACGCGGGGCACGGTCGACCGGTCAACGTCGAGTTCGTCTCGGCCAACCCCACCGGGCCCCTGCACGTGGGCCACGGGCGCCAGGCTGCCCTGGGCGATGCTATCGCCGCCCTCCTCGAGTGGGCCGGATGGCGGGTCACGCGGGAGTTCTACTACAACGACACGGGCACCCAGATCGTGAACCTCGCGCGCAGCGTGCAGGCCCGCCTCCACGAGCTCGCGGGACGGCCCGCGGAAGTGCCCGAAGGGGGCTACCACGGCGAGTACCTCCGCGAGCTCGCCGAGCGCTACGCCGGCGAGCGGCCGGACGATCCGCTGGGCGCGGACCTCGACGCCGTGCGCCGCTTCGCCGTGGCGGCCTTGCGCCAGGAGCAGGATCGGGACCTGCAAGCGCTCGGCGTGCATTTCGACGTGTATTCCCTCGAGTCGGCGCTGCATGCCTCGAGCAAGGTGACGGCGACCGTGGACCGCCTCGTCGCCGCGGGCCACACCTACGAGCGCGACGGCGCGCTCTGGCTCAAGACGACCGATTTCGGCGACGACAAAGACCGCGTGATGCGCAAACGTGCCGAGAAGGGAGGCGACTACACGTACTTCGTGCCCGACGTCGCCTACCACGTCGACAAATGGGAGCGCGGCTTCACGCGCGCGATCAACGTCCAAGGCGCCGACCACCACAGCACCGTGGCCCGCGTCCACATCGGCCTGCAGGCGCTCGACATGGGGATCCCCGGGGGGTACCCCGAGTACGTGCTGCACCAGATGGTCACAGTGATGAAGGGTGGCGCCGAAATGAAGCTGTCGAAACGGGCCGGCAGTTACGTCACCGTGCGCGACTTGGTCGACGAAGTCGGCCGGGACGGTGTGCGGTACTTCTTCCTGATGCGACGCGGCGACTCACACTTGGTCTTCGACGTCGACCTGGCCAAGAGCCAGACCGATGAGAACCCGGTGTACTACGTCCAAATGGCCCACGCGCGCATGAGCGGGATCTTCCGCGTCGCCGGTCGCGCGCCCGAGACGGTGTCGTCCGCGGGTGTGGCGCTCGCGGGCCTCGGCGAACCCGAGGAGCTGTCGCTACTCAAGGAGCTCGCCGACTTCCCGAGCATCGTCGCGGGCGCCGCCGCCGCCCTCGAACCCCATCGCCTCACGGGGTACCTCGAGGGCGTCGCCCGGCTCGCCCACGCGTGGTATCACAAGTACCGGGTGCTGGGCGAGCCCGAAGAGGCGGCGCGGCTCGTGCTGGCCGCGGCCGTCCGACAGGTCCTCGGCAACGGCCTGCGCCTCCTCGGGATCGGCGCCCCAGATCGGATGTGAGATGAGCCTGCTCGTCGTCGGTTCGATTGCCTTGGATTCGGTCGCCACCCCCTTCGGCGAGACGGCCGACGCCCCCGGAGGCTCGGCCGTGTTCTTCAGCGCCGCCGGCGCCATCCTCCACCCCGTCCAGGTCGTGGGCGTCGTCGGGACCGATTACCCGCTCGCCGCCCTCAAATCGCTCGAGGCCCGTGGGGTCGACTTGGGCGGCGTCGAGCAGGCGCCCGGCGAGTCGTTCCGCTGGAAGGCGAAATACTCCTACGATCTGTCGAGCCGCGAGACGCTCGATACGCGACTCGGCGTGTTTGCCCAGTTCCGCCCGAAACTTCCCGAGCGCTTCCGCCGCGCGCGCTACCTGTTCCTCGGGAACATCGATCCCGAGCTGCAGCTTGGCGTGCTCGATCAGGTCACGGCGCCCGCTCTCGTCGCCTGCGACACGATGAACTACTGGATCCAGTCGAAACGCGACGTGCTGCTGGAGCTCCTGCGGCACATCGACCTCCTCATGATCAACGACGCCGAGGCCCGCGAGCTCTCGGGCGACTGGAACATCTACCGCGCCGCCCAGTGGGTGCTCGGACGCGGCCCCAAGATGACGGTCATCAAGCAGGGCGAGCACGGCGCCCTTCTCGTCGACCGCGACTCGACGTTCAAGGTGCCCGCCTACCCGCTCCAGGAAGTGTTCGATCCCACGGGCGCCGGCGACGCGTTCGCGGGAGGGTTCATGGCCTACCTCGCCTCGACGGGCGACCTCAGCCCCCAGAACCTGCGCCGCGCCATGGTGTACGGCGCGGCCCTCGGCTCCTTCGCCGTCCAGGCCTTCGGCGTCCAAGGGCTCGAGCACGTCACCCTCGCCGACGTCCGGGCGCGCGTCCGTGGCTTCAAAGACCTCGTGCACTTCGACGTCGACGAAGGCCAGACCCGATGACTGACCGCTACGCCACCGCCGGCGTCCGGCTCGACGCCGCGGCCGAGGCCAAGCGCCGCATCGCCACTCTGGTCGGGACGACCCGCACCGCCCTCGCGCTCGGCGAGATTGGCGCATTCGGCGGCATGGTGCGCGTCCCCGCGGGCTACGAGCGACCCGTGCTCGTGCTGTCCACCGATGGCGTCGGAACCAAGGTGCTCGTGGCGGCCCGGGCGGGCATCCACGACACCGTGGGCGAAGACCTCGTCAACCACTGCGTCAACGACATCCTCGTGCATGGCGCGACACCCATCGCCTTCCTCGACTACCTCGCCGCGGGGCGGCTCGACCCGGAGCGCGAAGCGGCGATCGTCGCGGGCGTGGCGCGGGCCTGCCGGGCCCACGACCTCACCCTCGCGGGCGGCGAGACGGCCGAACTCCCCGACCTCTACACACCGGACCACTACGACCTCGCGGGCACGATCGTGGGCGTGGTCGAGGAACACGCCGCCCTCCACGGCGACCGCGTCCGCGCCGGCGATGTGTTGATCGGCTACGCGTCAAATGGACTGCACACCAACGGCTATACCCTCGCCCGCCACATCGTCTTCGAGACGCTCGGGCTCGACGTGGGCGACCCCTTCCCGGACACGGACCGCACGGTGGCCCAGGTGTTGCTGGACGTCCACCGGAGCTACGCCGCGACGCTCGGTCCCGTGCTCGGACGCCTCCACGCCCTGGCCCACATCACGGGCGGTGGCATCGCCGGGAACGTGGTCCGCGTCCTCCCCCCGAGCGTGGATGCCGTGGTGGACGCCGGAGCATGGCAGTGGCCGCCTGTGTTCCGGGTGTTACGGCGCGCCGGCGCAGTCTCGCTCGGGGAAATGCGACGCGTCTTCAACCTCGGGCTCGGCATGATCGCGATCGCGGCCCGCGGCGACGTGGAGGCGGCCCTCGGGGCGGCGCACAGAGCCGGGGTCGACGCGTACGTGGTCGGGGAAGTGCGCCCGGGAACCGGCCGCGTCACTTTCTCCGAGCGCTGACCTTTCACCCTTCTCTCTTCGGAGGAGGTCCGATGCGAACACGAGCTACGGCCCTGATCCTTCCCCTCGCCCTTTGGGCGCGCGCGCTCGGCGCCCAACAGTCCCAATGCCCCAGCACGCTTCCGAGCCCGGGGCTCGCGGCCTGCAACACGGCCGTCGACGCCGTGCGAGCGTTCCACCCCCTGGCCGGGATGATCGTGATCGGGGGCAACCCCGTGCTCGGGACCGCCGGCTCCCTCGGCGGGCTCGGACACTTGAGCGTCTCGGCGCGCGTCAACGCCATCAAGGCGTCGCTCCCCGACCCGTCCGCGGGCCAGACCCCGGTGCCGTCGAGCTTCGACGGCCTCGTCCCGGCGCCCGTCGTCGAGGCGGCCGTCGGGCTCGCCACCGGGCGGCACGGGCTCTTGTCGATCGACGCCCTTGGCTCGGCCGTGGTGCTGCCCACGAGCGGCGTGGCGAAGCTGTCGGTCGACTCGAGCGCGGCGCACGTCGGCAGCGCCGCCCTCGGCATCGGGTTCGGCGCCCGCGTGGGCATCTTGGGCGGCGCCTTCCCCGTCCCCGCGGTGTCGGTGAGCTGGATGCACCGCACCCTGCCGCGCCTCCAGTACGGCTCGCTCGGCCCCCAGTTCGGCCAGGGCGACCAGTACGAGTTCAACATGGACCTGCGGGCCGACAACTACCGCGCCGTCGCCGGCTGGACGTTCCCGTTCGTCGACGTGGCGGCCGGCATCGGGATCGACCACTACACGTCGAGCCAGACGAACATCCGCTTCTATCAGAGCCCCGGCCTCCCGTTCCAGGTCGACACCGTCGTCATCAATCCGACCAACACGCGCGAGGTGCTGTTCGCCGATGGCGCGGTCCAACTCGCGATGCTGAAGCTCGTGGCCGAGCTCGGCTTCCAGACCGGCAAAGATCAGGGATTCGCCACGACGTTTCGTGACTTCGATCCCAAGGCGGGACATGTCTTCGGAGGCATCGGCGTTCGGTTCGGGTTCTGAGCCGCCGCCCGAACGGGCGGCGATGGACCGCGCCCTCGACCTCGCGCGCCAGGGTTGGGGGCGCGTCGCGCCAAATCCCCTGGTCGGGGCGGTCGTGCTCGATGGCGCCACCGTCGTGGGCGAAGGCTACCACGCCGAGTACGGGGGGCCGCACGCGGAGGTCATGGCGCTCGCCGCAGCCGGCCCGCGGGCGCGTGGCGCCACGCTCGTCGTCACGCTCGAGCCCTGCCTCCACCACGGCAAAACGCCCCCGTGCACCGACGCGATCGTGGCGGCCGGCGTCGCGCGGGTCGTCGCGGCGATCCGCGACCCCGATCCCGCGGCCCGCGGCGGGGCGGGCGCGCTGCGCGCCCGCGGGGTCATCGTCTCGATCGGCCTCCTCGCCGACCGCGCGGCGGCGCTGAACGCCCCCTTCCTCTTTGCGCGCGAACAGACCGAGCGCCCGTTCGTCGCCCTGAAACTCGCCACCTCGATCGACGGCCGCATCGCGGACGCCGCGGGCAGCTCGCACTGGGTGTCGGGCGACGCGGCCCGCGACTACGTGCACTGGCTGCGCGCCGGCTTCGACGCGATCGCCGTCGGCGGCACGACGGCGCTGCGCGATAACCCGCAGCTCACCGTGCGCGGATCGCTGCACCCCCGCCGGCCCCCCGTGCGCGTCGTGTTCGATCGCCGCGCCATGCTCAATCAGACGGCGGACCTCGTGAAGACTGCCCACGAGGTCCCCACATGGGTCATGGCGTCGCCCGACGCCCCAGCGGCGAGCGTCGCCCTGCTCGAACAGAGTGGCGTCCGGGTGTTTCGCCCCCACTCCCTCGCTCACGGCTTGCATCAGTTGCGCGAGGCGGGGATCGAGTCGCTCTTGTGCGAGGGCGGCGGCGCGCTCGGGGCGAAGCTGCTCGTCGACGCGCTCGTAGACCGCTTGTACTGGGTCCAGGCCCCCGTGTGGCTTGGCGAAGGCGCCGTTCCGGCCTTTCCCGGCGTGCCGCCCGCCCCACTCACCGCCGCCCCGCGCTGGGTGCCCGTGGAGCGCCGCGCCCTCGACGCCGATACATTACTGGTACTGGATCGTCGGCTATGTTTACCGGAATCGTGAGTGCGGTCGGGCGTGTGGGCACGGTGTCGCGCCATACGTCGAATGGGACGGGACGCGGGGACGGCGGCCTGACCTTGACCATCCGCGCCCCATTCCGCGGCCTGGCGCGCGGCGAGAGCATCGCCGTGAACGGCGCCTGCCTCACCGTGGCGCGCGTCGTGAAAGGCGGTTTTCGCGTCGAGGTGGTGGAGACCACTCGCGACCGCACCCTGTTCGGCGAGTACACGGCCGGGCGTTCCGTGAACCTGGAACGAGCGCTGCGGGCGACGGATCGGCTGGGCGGGCACTTCGTCCAGGGCCACGTCGACGGCGTCGCGGTGGTGAAACGCCTCGAGCGGCACGGCGACGCCTGGGTCTACGACCTGCGGGTCCCGCCCACGGTGGGGGAGGCGTCGATCCCGCGCGGCGCGATCGCGGTCGACGGCGTCAGCCTGACCATCAACGCCGTGCCCGCGCGCGGGGTCGTGCAGATCGCCCTGATCCCGTTCACCCGCGCGCATACGACGCTCGGCACCCTGCGCGTGGGCGACCGCGTGCACGTGGAGGGAGACGTCCTGGGGAAGTATGTGAGGCAGCTATGCCACACCAGAGCGTAGAACAGGCGATCGCCGATATCCGCGCCGGCCGGCTGGTCATCGTGGCCGACGACGAGACGCGCGAGAACGAGGGCGACCTGGTCGGGGCCGCGGACAAGGTCACGCCCGAGATGATCAACTTTATGGCGACGCACGGGCGCGGCCTGATCTGCCTCACCCTCATGCCGGAGCGCTGTCAGGCGCTCGGGCTCGCCCAGATGGCCGAGCACAACACCGAGGCCCAGGAGACGGCGTTCACCGTCTCGATCGACGCCGCGCGCCACTTCGGCGTCACCACGGGGATCTCCGCGGCCGACCGGGCCGCGACCATCCGCGTCGCAATCGATCCGGCCACCGTGCCGACCGACCTGCGGCGGCCGGGGCACGTGTTCCCGCTCCGGGCCCGGCCCGGCGGCGTGCTGCAACGCGTCGGACAGACGGAAGCGAGCGTCGACCTGGCCCGCCTCGCGGGCCTCTACCCCGCGGGGGTGATCTGCGAGATCCTCAACGCGGACGGCTCGATGGCGCGCCGCGCCGACCTCGAACGCGTCGCGCGCCAGCATACCCTCAGCTTCGTCTCCGTGGCGCAGCTCGTCGCCTATCGGCTCGCCCACGAGCGGCTCGTGCACCGCGTGGCGGAGGCGCGGCTGCCGACGCCCTACGGCGAGTTCCGCATCCTCGGCTACCGCAACGACGTCGATGCCGCGGAACACGTCGCCCTAGTGTTCGGCGACGTGCGCCACCGCCCCAACGTCCTGGTGCGGATGCACTCGAAATGCCTCACGGGCGACGTCTTCGGGTCGGGCCGGTGCGACTGCGGCTGGCAGCTCCATTCCGCCATGCGCATGATCGCGGCGGAAGGGCAGGGGGTCGTCGTCTACCTCGATCAGGAGGGTCGCGGGATCGGGCTCTTGAACAAGCTCAAGGCCTACGAGCTGCAGGACGCGGGCCACGACACCGTCGAGGCGAACCGCGAACTCGGCTTCAAGCCCGACCTGCGCAACTACGGCATCGGTGCGCAGATCCTGCTCGACCTCGGGCTGTCGGCCATTCGCGTGCTCACCAACAATCCCATGAAGCTCGTCGGCCTCGAGGGCTACGGCCTCGAGATCGTGGAGCGCGTGCCCATCGTGATGACCCCGTCCGACGAGAATCGCTCCTATCTGGACGTCAAGCGCGACAAACTCGGTCATCTGCTGACGCATTGACCGTGGCCGAGCTCGAAGGGACGCCCCGCGTGCCACGCCAGAGCCGCGTGGCCGTGCTGGTCAGCCGCTACAACGAGATCGTCACCGCGCGCCTGCTCGACGGGGCGCGCCAGTGCCTGCGCGAGAAGGGCGTGCCCGAGGCCCACGTCGACGTGGTCTGGGTCCCCGGCGCGTTCGAGCTGCCGGTCGCGGCGGAGACCGCCGCGGCGAGCGGGCGCTACGCGGCGCTCATCGCCCTGGGCTGCGTGATTCGGGGGGAGACACCACACTTCGAATTCGTGGCGGGCGAGGCGACGCGCGGGCTCGGCAACGTGGCCCTCGCCCACCAGCTCCCCGTGGGGTTCGGCGTCCTCACCACCGACACGCTCGAGCAAGCCCTGGCGCGGGCGGGCGGGGCCGCGGGCAACAAGGGGTACGAGGCGGCCGACGCCGCGCTCACGACGGCCGACGTCCTGGTCCAACTCACCCGTGCAGCGCCCCGAGACTAAGGCCCGCGCGCGCGCGCTCCAACTCCTCTACGCCTGGGACCTGTCCGGCCGCCCGTCGATTGAGACCGTCGTCGCGCGGCTCGCGTCGAGCGCCGGCCGACTCGCCGAAGGCTTCGACCGCGGCGCCGACCTCGCCGCCCGCGCCGTCGCCGGGCTCCCGGAGTACGACGCCCGCGTCGCCGCGGCGACCGAGCACTGGCGCCTCGAACGCGTGGGCCTCGTCGAACGCAACATCCTCCGCCTCGCCCTCGCCGAGCTCGACGAGGGCCAGACGCCACCGCGCGTCGTCGTCGACGAGGCGGTGAAACTCGCCCACTGGTTCGCGGGAGCGAAGGCGCCGGCCTTCGTCAACGGCGTCCTCGACGCCGTGGCGCGACAGTCGGGCGCCCTGTGAGGATCTTGCTCGTCAATTGGAACGACCGGGAAAACCCCTTCGCGGGCGGCGCGGAGATCCACCTGCATGAGATCTTCGGCCGACTCGCCCGCCGGGGACACACGATCGACCTCGTCACGAGCGGCTGGGCCGGCGCCGCGCCCACGACCGAGCTCGACGGCCTGCACGTGCGCCGGACTGGCGGGCGCCACAGCTTCGCACTGCGCGCGCGCCCCGTCGTGCGCCGCCTGCTCGCCCAGACGACTTACGATGTCGTCGTCGAAGACATCAACAAGCTGCCCCTCTTCCTGCCGGGCCTCACCGACCGGCCGTTCGTGGCGCTCGTCCCACATCTGTTCGGCGCCACGGCGTTCCGGGAGGCGAGCTGGCCCCTCGCCGCCATCGTGTGGGCGGCCGAGCGACCGCTTCCCTGGGCCTACCGACGGGCTTCGTTCCAGGCGATCTCCGACAGCACGCGCGACGACTTGGTGCGCCGCGGCGTGCCGCCCGAGCGCGTCGCGGTCATTTACCCCGGCGTGGATGCGGCCTGGTACGCCCCCGACCCGCAGGTGACGCGCGCCGCCAAGCCCACGTTCCTGTACCTCGGCCGCCTCAAGCGTTATAAAGGAGTGGAGATCGCCGTGCGCGCCCTCGCGTACGCCCGGCGCTCGCGCGCCGACCTGGTCCTCGACATCGCGGGGGAAGGCGACGACCGACTGCGGCTCGCCCGGCTCGCCCAGGCGCTCGGCATCGGGGACGCCGTGCGCTTCCACGGCTTCGTGGCGGAGGAGAAGAAACGCCGACTCCTGCGGGAGGCCTGGGCGCTCGTCTTCCCGAGCCCGAAGGAGGGATGGGGCATGACGAACGTGGAGGCGGCAGCGAGCGGCACCCCCGCGCTCGCCTCCGACAGCCCGGGTCTGCGGGAATCGGTCCGGGACGGGGAGACGGGCTTCCTCGTGCCGCACGGCGACGTCCCGGCGCTCGGGCAGCGGATGCTGGCGCTCGCTGCCGATCCCGCGCTCGTGGCCCGGCTCGGCGCCAACGGGCGCAGTTTCGCCCACGGATTCTCCTGGGACCGCGCGGCTGAGGCGACCGAGGCGCACCTCGAACGGGTCGCGGCCAAGGGAGGCTGACGATGCGCATCACCATCACGGCACGCCACTGCGAGGTCCCCGCCGAGCTCCGCCTCCGCGCTCGGACCCTCGTTGAGCGCCTCGCTCGGGTCGCCCCCCGCCCGCAGGACGCCGCCGTCGTGTTCGTCGCCGACCACGGGCGCCCCACCGTGGAGGTCCGGCTGCACGCGGCCCGCGGCCTCGTGCATGTCGGCACGGCCCGCGGCGCGCACCAGGGCACTGCCCTCGACCTCGCCGTGGCTAAGGTGCGCCGCCAGCTCGACAAGTCCCCCCTCCGCAGGCGCGCTCGGACGCGCCGCGCCGCCCGGCGCCGGTCGTCATGACCGCGCCCAAGGTGCGCGACCTGCTCGAGCACAAAGGGGACCCCCTGCAGCTCGAGGCCCTCACGGGAGACGTGGGGCTCGACCGCGAGATCCCCACCGCCGAGGCCTCGAGCCCCGGCCTCGTCCTCGCCGGCTACACCAAGCGCTTCGCCGCCCACCGCATCCACGTCCTCGGCGAGACCGAAGTGACTTACCTCGCCTCCCTCGACGCCACCGCCCGCCGCCACGCGCTCACGACCCTCGTCGGGTTCGACATCCCGTGCGTCGTGATCTCCAAGGGCCAAGAGCCCCCGGCCGAGCTCGTCGAGCTGGCGCGCGCGAAAGGGATCGCCGTCATTCGCACCCGGTTGAAGACGGCCGAGTTCTACCGCCGCCTGAAACCGTTCCTGGACGACGCGTTCGCCCCGAGTACGAGCGTCCACGCCTCCCTCGCCGACGTCTTCGGCGTGGGGCTCTTGTTCCTCGGCCGCTCGGGCATCGGCAAGAGCGAGTGCGTCCTCGACCTGGTGGAGCGCGGCCACCGCCTGGTCGCGGACGACGTCGTCCACATCACGCGCCGCGGCAACGACGTGCTGATCGGGCGCGGGCACGAGCTCGCCCGCCACTACATGGAAATCCGGGGCATCGGGTTGATCGACATCCGCGCCCTGTTCGGGATTCGCGCCGTCCGCCAGCAGAAGCGCATCGAGGTCGTGGTGCAGCTCGAGGGCTGGGATGCCGGACGCGAATACGACCGGACGGGAATCGAGGGGCAGACGACGCAGCTCCTCGACGTGGCCCTCCCCATGGTCACCATCCCGATCAATCCCGGGAAAAACCTGACGGTGATCTGCGAGGTCGTTGCGATGAACCACCTGCTGCGCTACAGCGGCGTGGACTCGGCGCGGGCGTTCAACGAACGCTTGCTCAAACGGCTCGCCGAACGACGCGAGCTGCAGGAGTATCTCGAGGAGGACAATGAGTGAGCCGTTGCGCGGTGTGATCGTGTCGCACGCGGCGGTGGCCGAGGCCCTCCGCGTGGCCGTGGCGACCATCACGGGCGTCGACGATGCGCTCGTGCCCGTCTCCAACGACGGCTGCGACACGGGCGCGCTCGCCGAGCGCCTCACCGCGGCGATCGCCGGTAAGCCCGCCGTGCTGTTCGTGGACCTCCCGGGCGGCTCGTGCCTCACGAGCTCGATCCGCCTGGCGCGCGGCAACGCCGGCGTCGCCGTCGTGACGGGCGTGAACCTCGCCATGCTGCTGGACTTCGTGTTCCACCGCGACCTGCCCCCGGCCGACGCCGCCCGCCGGGCGGCCGAGGCGGGGGGACGCGCCATCCGCGTCCCGGTTCCATGAGCATCGCGCTCTATCGCATCGACGACCGCTTGATCCACGGGCAAGTGGTCGTGGGGTGGGGGAAGCCCCTCAACGTACGGTTCATCGTCCTCGTGGACGACGCGGTGCGCGCGAGCCCCTGGGAGCAGGAGCTCTACCACATGGGCGTGCCCCCGGAGATCGAGGTGGTGTTCGCGTCCACGTCGGAAGCGCTGGCCCGACTCCCCGAGTGGGAGCGCGACCCGCGCGTGGGCCTCCTCGTCGCGGGCGACATCGACACGCTCGCCGCCCTCTCGAACGACAGCCATCGCGTGCCGCGCATCAACGTCGGCGGCGTGCACGCCCGCCCCGGCCGCTCGCCGCGGCTCCGCTATGTGTACCTCAGCGACGCCGAGGCGGCCACCCTCCGCACCCTCGCCGGGCGCGGGATCGAGGTCACGGCCCAGGACGTCCCCACCGCCGCACCCGTCCCCCTCAAGGACTTCACGTGAGCCGCGAGCTCCTACTCCTCCTCCTCGCCTGGGGCACACTCGTCGGCCTCGACCTGGTGAGCGTGCCCCAGATGATGATCGCGCGGCCGATCGTTGCCGGCCCGATCGCGGGCGCGCTCGCCGGCGACCTCGGGACGGGCCTCACTCTCGGCGTGTTGTTCGAGCTGTTCCAGTACGATGTGCTGCCCGTGGGGGCCACGCGCTACCCCGAGTACGGCCCCGCCACCGTCGCGGCCGTGAGCGCCGCCCACGCCGCCACCCTGACCCTCGGGCTCGGGCTCGGCGCGTTCGTCGGCCTCATCACGGCGATGGCCGGCGGGACCAGCCTGCACCTGGTCCGGCGGCTCAACGCCCGCGCGGTCCGCCGCGCGGCCCCGGCCCTCGAGGCCGGGGACGCTCGGGTCCTCATCCGGTTGCACGTCGCGGCGATCCTGCGCGACGGGGCGCGCGCCGCGCTCGTGACGGCGCTCGGCCTCGGGCTGGCCCAAGTCGCGCGCACCTACCTCGCCGGCACCATCAGCCTGCGAGGCGTCATGCTCCTCGACATCGCGGCGGTCGGGGGGGCCCTGGCCGCCGGGACCGCCGGCACCCTCCGGCTCGTGGGGCGCGGTGCCGGCCTCACCTGGTTCGCCGCCGGGGCGCTCGGCGGCGCGGCGCTCGCCTGGCTCGCGTGAGCACGACCCCCCCCTCCCCGTCGCGCCCGCGGCTCGGGCCCAGCCTGCTGCGGTTGTTCACCGTGCAGGGCTCGTGGAACTACGAGCGCATGCAAGGGGTCGGCATGGGCGTCGCCGAAGAGCCGTTGTTGCGCGACCTGCGGGTGGCCGAGAACGGCGCGGCGTACCGCGCGGCCGTCGCCCGCGGGGCACACTTCTTCAATGCCCACCCCTACTTCTGCGGGCTCGCGGTCGGCGCCGCGGCGCGCGCCGAACACGAGGGCGTCCCGCCCGAACAGGTCGAGCGCCTGCGCACGGCGCTGTGCGGCCCCCTCGGCTCCCTGGGCGACCGGCTGGTGTGGGCGGGGTGGCTGCCCTTCACGTCCGGCCTCGCCTTGATTGGCGTGGCGCTCGGGCTCGGCCTCCGGGCGGTCCTCGGGTTCCTCGTCGTCTATAACGCCGGGCACGTCGCGCTGCGCTGGTGGGGCCTGCGCGCGGGGTGGACCCACGGCATGCGCGTGGCGCTCGCGCTGCGCGCACCGTTCCTGCAGCGCGCCGTCGCGCTCTCGGGACCCGCGATGGCCGTGGTCGTGGGCGCTGCACTCCCGCTCGTCGCCCGCTACTTGAGCGCGGGATTCCTCGGCTGGTCGCGCGCCGCGCTCGCCGGCGTGGGCGTGGGAGGCTTCGTGCTCCTGTGGTGGCTGCGGGCCCGCCTCACGAGCGTGCGGCTCGGCCTCGCGCTCATCGCCATTGCAGCGCTCGTGGGGTGGCTATGGCCGTGATCGAGCGCGAGGCGAAGATCGTGAACCCCCTGGGCATGCACGCGCGACCGGCCGCGGAATTCGTCAAGGTCGCCAACCGGTTCCAAGCCGCCGTCGAGGTTCGCAAGGACGACCTCGCGGTGAACGGTAAGAGCATCATGGGCGTAATGATGCTGGCGGCCGAACGGGGGTCGTCCATCATCATCAAGACCGACGGCGCCGACGCCGAGCAGGCGATGGCCGCCCTGCTCGCCCTCGTCGCCGATGGGTTCCACGAAATGCACCTGACGGCGGAGCTGCGCGACGCCGAGCAGGCCGACGCTGATCAGGACGAGGAACGCGCGTGAGCGATCGGTTACTCAAAGGGGTCGGGGTGTCGCCCGGACTCGCCGTGGGACCGGCGGTCATCGTGCGCTCCACGATCCCGGACGTGCCCCATCGCGTCGTGCCGCGCGCCCAGGTGGAGAAGGAGGTACGCCGCCTGCACGCCGCCATCCGCGATGTGAAACGGCATCTGGGGGAGCTCAAAGCCAAAGCCGAAGTCCGCGCCGGCGTCGACGAGGCGCGCATCTTCGACGCCCAGGTGCTGATGCTCGAAGACCGGGAGTTCATCGCCGGCGCCGAAACCTTGATCCGCGAGAATCACCTCACCGCCGAGAGGGCGTTCGAGTTCAAGGCGCTCGAGGTGCGCGACATGTGGGCAGCCACCGGCAATCCTCGCCTCAAGGATCGGCTCACGGACTTCACCGGCGTGACCACGCGCGTGATCGATCACCTCCTGCACCGCGGCTTGGACGAGGTGTGGAACGCGCTCACCCGCCCCTCGGTCCTCGTGGCCCACGAGCTCGGCCCCGGGCTCACCGTCCAGTTCGATCGCAAACAGGTGATCGGCCTCGTGAGCGAGGAGGGCACGCGCACCTCGCACGCGGCGATCCTAGCGCACTCGATCGGCATCCCCGCCGTGTTCGGCGTGACCGGGGCCCTGGATCGCATCGGCCCGGGCACGATGCTGATCATGGACGGCACGCGCGGCACCGTCCTGCTCTCACCCACGGCGGCGGAGATCAGCGAGGCCGAGGAACGCGAGCAACGCCGGCGCGCGCTCGGGACGCAGCTCGAAGAGGTCCGCCCGCTGCCCGCCGTCACGACCGACGGCACGCGCGTCGCGCTGCGTGGGAACGTGGATCTCCCCGACGAGATCCGCCCGGCCCAGGAGCAGCGCGCCGAGGGTGTGGGGCTCCTCCGCACGGAGTTCCTCATCACGAGCCACGACACC
>DATLKW010000473.1:0-16065 GCA_035538175.1 Gemmatimonadales bacterium
CAGCTTGGGCGTCATCTGCAAACCATTCCTCACCACGTAGCCTGGAGCAGCGCGATGACGGGAACCGAGCTCCGGGAGCGCCGCACCAGACTTGAGCTCCCGATCGATCGCCTCGCAGAAACGCTCGGTGAGCATCGGGACACCGTCGCACGATGGGAAGGGATCACGGGGCCACTCCCGAAGTCGCTCAGTCGCAATCTCGAGTGGGTGTTGGCGAACGAGGAGCGGGCGCGGCTCATGCAGCAGAGCGGTATCGAAGAGTGTTCGTGGATGACGCACCTGCCCGCTCTGGATCGGTTGAAGCCCGAAGAGCTCGAACGACGGCTTCGAGAAGTCGAAGCACATGCGAAGGCCTGCCCGACGTGCCAGCGCCGGGAAGCTTACGCGGTGACGCTGCCGCCTTTGCCCCCCCTGCCCCTGGGTTTCACCCTCCGGGTTCTCGCTGGGCTTACGGATGGTATCCGCCACCTGCCCAAGTGGGCTCGCCCGGCCGCTGTGGGCGCGCTCGTGATTGGCGGCATAACGCTCATACGCACAGTGTTTCTGGTCGTCTTACGACGTGTCCCTCCGTCGACCGCCCTCCTTCTCACGGTCGGCGGCGCCATCGCCGTGGGAGCCTACGGCGGCGCAGTCGGTGGCTTGGCCTATGCCCTGGTTCGGGAGAGAGTTCGTAGGTTGGGACGCGTCGGGGACTATCTCACCGGCCTGACGTGTGCCTACGCGTATTTTCTCGCTTTTGGCATACCCCTCGCGCTCTTCACGCGCGAGGAGATGTTCCGACAGCCAGTGGGCTGGGTCATTTGGGTGTTCGTCGCTACAGCGCTCGGATTGGTCATCGGCCACAGCTGGTTTGGCAATGAGGCGAACCGCTGAACGCTCCATCTCGCCGGGTCGATGTCTTCTTCTACGGCCTCTTCATGGACCCCGACCTTTTGCGCGCGCAGGGACTCGTGCCGGAGTCGGTTGCGCTTGCAACAGTTCCCGGATTGGCGCTGCGGATTGGCCGGCGAGCAGCGCTCATGAGCGAACCCGCGGGTCGCGTCCATGGCGTAGTCATGTCCCTGACGCTCGCCGAACTGAACCGCCTCTATTCCGAGCCGAGCGTGCAGGCGTACCGGCCGGAGGCCGTCCTAGCACACCTGGATACGGGTGAGGTGGTCGCGGCGCTCTGCTACAACCTCCCCGATCCTCCGTCGTCAGGGGAGCGCAACCCAGACTATATCGCCAAACTCCGCAAGGTCGCCGAGAAAATGGGTCTTCCAGCAGCATACGTTTCTTCGATGGGCTGACTGGGAAGCTGATTGAACGCGCGGAAGGAAGCCCTACGTTGTTGAGTGCCCGAGGAGAGAGTCGAACTCTCACGGGGTTGCCCCCGGGGGATTTTGAGTCCCCTGCGTCTGCCATTCCGCCACTCGGGCGCGGCTGCGCCGTAACTTAGCGCCCGAGAGGGTGGCTTGGGAGGCTCAACCCGCCGTCGCATTCCAGATCATCGACGTGACGAGTAAGGAGAGAAGGCGCTGCCACGCAGGCTCCAAGCGCGCAGTCGCTCCGGTCGACCGGTCAGTTCCTCACGGTCGCCCGCGCTTGGGGGGCCGCTGTTGCACCCGCGGGCGAGGAGGCGGTGGCGCCGGCCGTTGCTCGCGATGGTGCCGCACGACCTCGGCGACCTGTTCTTGGAAGCGGCGCCGCTCGTTGTGATAGCGCGCCCGCTGCACCGGCGTGAGATAGCCCTGCATCTCGCGATCCTCGTCACGGTTGACCTGCTGCAGCCTGGCCTGATTCTGCTGCTGCTCCGCGATGAGGCCCTTCACTCGGTCCTCGTTCGGGGCGCTCGACGCGAGCTCCGCGCTCAACGCCTGATTGATCTCCCGCTGCCGAGTCCGGATGGGCAGGCGCTGCTCCTCGAAGCGTCGCTCCGTGGCGTCCAGGCGCTGCCCCTGCTCGTCACTTAGGGCCAGGGCCGTACGCACGTGCTCGCGCCAGCGCTGACGGATCTGCTCGCGTAGCTGACGCGCCTCCCCGCTCTCGGCGGGCGGGCGGGCGTCGCCCGGGACCTGCGCCCGCAGAGCGGGGGCGATCGCGATCAGGACACTGGCGACGAAGCGCCGCATCATGCCTCCAACGACTCGAGCAGCACGCGCAGCTGGGAGGCCGTCAAGTCGTCGAGACCCACATCCTGAGGCAAGACGGGCTCGGCGCCCGGCGTCTCCGCAACTGAGCTTAGCAGCTCGTTGAGTTCGCCAGCGGACAGGTCGCTCAAGTCGACGATCTCGGTCGGCGCGGCCAGGCCGCGTGCTCCACCCCGCCAGATGCCGAGCGCCACGGCGCCCCCGACGACCAGCACGAGAGCGGCCGCTATTCGCAACCACGCCGGCGCGATCCCGATGAGCGCCGGACGCGCCGCCAGGTGGCGGGGCTCCGCCCGCCAGCGCGCCACCACGCCGCGCGCGGCGCGCTCGACATCGAGCCGGTCGGCCGCGCGCTCGCCGAGGCCGCGCGCCACCTGCACCAGCCGGGCATCGTCCAACGGAGCGTCGTGCTTCATTTCACAAACTCCTTCAGCCGTCGTACCGCGTGATGATAATGCACGCGGGCGGCGCCGGGAGTCGTCCCCAGCGCCGCGGCGATTTCCTCATACTCGAGCCCCTGCTGCGCCCGCAACAGGAATACCTCGCGCTGCAAGCGCGGCAGCCGGCCGAGCCCCGCGGCGAGCCGCCCCTCGACTTCCGCCGCCTCCGTCTGCTCCAGCGGATCGCCGTCCGCCGCACGCAATCCGTCGGGCAGCGCTACCACCCGCTCGCGCTTGGCTCGCCGGTGCGCATCCTTCACCACGTTGCCCCCGATCGTCAGGAGCCAGGTGCGAAACTGGCACTGGCCCCGAAACGCTCCCACGGCCCGGAAGGCCCGGATGAACGTCTCCTGCACGAGATCGTCGAGCTCCGCCTCGGGCGCGCCCGCCCCCACGAGAAACCGCGCCAGCGCGCGCGCATGCCGGCGCACGAGTTCGGTCGCCGCCTGCTCGTCGCCGCCCTGCCAGGCGGTGATCAGCGCCGCATCGGTCGGGCTCGGGACGGCGGCGACGGGCTCCGAGTGGCGCATGCGTGTCGGACAGTAGACGTAGGGGACGGGGGGAAATTAAGAAGGACCGCCCCGCGGCGCCCTTGCGATTCGCCGCCCCCGGGCCTAGGTTCCAGCCGTATTCGAACAAGCGTTCGAACCATGCGGTCCTACGACGAGCGACTGAACCTCTTCCTCTCCCGGGCGGCGAAGGTGTTCGCCGACCAGGGCTACCACTCCACCACCATGCGCGACCTCGCCGCCGCCACCGGCATGTCACTCGCCGGGATGTACTACTACACGCGCGGCAAAGAGGAACTGCTCTACCGCATCCAGGAGCGCTCGTTCACCCGCGTGCTCGCCGGCGCCGAGCGCGCCCTCGCGAGCCTCGCCGACGGGGAACCCGTCGAGCGACTGCAGGCGTTCATCCGCCACCACGTCACCTTCTTCGCGTCCCACATGGCGGAAATGAAGGTGCTGTCGCACGAGGCCGCGTCGCTCACCGGCGAACGCCAGCGGCGCGTCAACGCGATCAAGCGCCGCTACGTCGACCTGCTCGAAGGGCTGCTCAAAGAGGTGGCCCCCGAGGAGGGCGCCGTCGAGCGCGGGGCCGCGGCCTACATCCTCTTCGGCATGATGAACTGGATCTACAACTGGTACGACCCGGCCGGAGAGATCGATCCCGAACACTTGGCGGGCCTCATCGCGCGCATCTTCATCGGCGGCGTCGCCGAGGCGCGTTCGACGGTCCACGGAGGCTGATGAGCCCATGGCGACGATGACACAGCCAAAGATCGAGCACAAGACGCTGGTCCACTACGGCGTCGAGGGGGGCGTCGCGATCCTCGAGCTCGATGATCCCCCGGCGAACACCTACACCTACGACATGATGCACCAGCTCGACGAGGCGATCCTGCGTGCCCGCTTCGACGACGCCGTGCACGTGATCCTGCTGCGCGGCCACGGTGAGAAGTTCTTCTCCGCCGGGGCCAATATCGCGTACCTGAACAGCATCACCCCACGCTACAAGTACTTCTTCTGCCTGCATGCGAACGAAACCTTGAACCGCCTCGAGCACACGCCGAAACTCACCATCGCCGCCCTGAACGGCCACACCGTCGGCGGCGGGCTCGAGATCGCCATGGCGTGCGACATCCGGCTCGCGAAGGAGAACGCCGGCAAGATCGGCCTTCCCGAAGTGAACCTCGGCGTCCTGCCCGGCACCGGCGGCACGCAGCGCCTCGCCCGCATCGTCGGCAAGTCGCGCGCCATCGAGATGATGGTCAAGGGCGAAACGTTCTCCTTTGACAAGGCCAAGGAGCTCGGGCTCGTCAACGAGGTCTTCCCCGCGGACGACTACTGGGAACAGATCATGCTCTACGCGCGGCAGTTCACGCCGCCCCACAAGGCCGCGAAGGCCGTGGGCCTCATCAAACGCTCCGTCCAGTCGGGAGCCGAAGTCCCGTTCGAGTCGGGGCTCGTGCTCGAGCGCGAGCTGCAGCAACAGCTGTTCCAGTCGGACGACGCGAAGGAAGGAATCGCCGCCTACGTCGAGAAACGCGTCGCGGAATTCAAGGGCCGGTGAAGACGGATCTCCTGATCGGGAGCGAGTGGCGCGGGGCCGCCAAGCGCTACGGCCTCGTCAACCCGGCCACCGAAGAGACGCTCGCGGAGGTGGCCGAGGCCGGCGAGGCCGAGATCGACGCCGCCGTGCGCGCGGCCCGCGCCTGTTTCGAGGGGAAGGCGTGGCGCGACCTGTCGGCGCGTCGCCGTGGACAACTCCTCTACCGGGTCGCCGAACTCCTCGAGCAGCGTGCCACCGACATCGCCACCCTCGAGACCAAGAACAACGGCAAACCGCTCTTCGAATCGAAGATCGACGTCGCGATGGCAGTCGAAACATTCCGCTACTACGCCGGCTGGGCCGACAAACTCTCGGGCGAAACGCTTCCCGTGCAGGGCAACTTCTTCACCTACACCTTGCGCGAACCCGTGGGCGTCGTGGGCGCGATCGTGCCGTGGAACTTCCCCCTGAACCTGGCGAGCTGGAAGGTGGCCCCCGCGCTCGCCGCGGGCTGCACCATCGTCCTCAAGCCGGCCCACGAAACCCCCCTCACCGCCCTCGCCCTCGGCGAGATCGCCCTCGAGGCGGGATGGCCACCCGGGGCCCTGAACGTCGTTCCTGGACCCGGCGCCACCGCTGGCGCCGCGCTCGTGCGCCATCCCCTCGTGGATAAAATCGCGTTCACCGGCTCGACCGAGGTCGGCCAGTGGATCATGCGCGAGGCCGCGGGCACGGTGAAGCGGGTCACACTCGAGCTCGGCGGCAAGAGCCCCAACATCATCTTCGCCGACGCGGACCTCACGGCCGCCGTCCGGGGCGCCCAGAACGGCATCTTCTACGGCAAGGGCGAGGTGTGCGCGGCGGGCTCGCGCCTCCTCGTCGAAAAGGCCGTGCATCGAGAGGTCGTCGACCAGCTCGCCGCCCGCGCAAAACAACTCGCGCCGGGCGACCCGTTCGACAAGGCCACCCGCCTCGGCGCCCTCGTCTCGAAACGCCAGCAGGACGCCGTGCTTACCTATATCGCCGCCGGCCAGCGCGAAGGCGCTCACATGGTGGCCGGCGGACGGCCCGCAAAGGTGAACGGCAAAGGCTTCTTCGTCGAGGCGACGGTGTTCGACAAGGCGAAGCCAGGGATGACGATCGTGGACGAGGAAATCTTCGGCCCCGTCCTCGCCGTGTTGACGTTTGAGAACGAAGCCGAAGGCATCGAGCTCGCCAACCGGACACGCTACGGCCTCGCGGCCGGCATCTGGACCAAAGACCTGCAGAAGGCGCACCGCGTCGCCCGCGCGATCCGGGCGGGGACGGTGTGGGTGAACACCTACAACTTCTACGACCCGGCCGCCCCGTTCGGCGGCTACAAGTTCTCGGGGTTCGGCCGCGACTTGGGACGCGAAGCCCTGGACAACTACACGGAAACCAAGACCGTGTGGGTGGGGCTGTGAGGCACCCGATGGCAGGGCGCAGATGAGCGAGGCGTACATTGCCGCAGCGCTGCGCACGCCGGTCGGCAAGCACGGGGGCTCCCTCGCCGGCGTGCGCGCCGACGACCTCGCCGCCATCCCGATCCGGGCCGTCGTCGCGCGCTCCCGCGTCGACCCCGGCGCGATCGACGACGTGATCCTCGGCTGCACCAACCAGGCGGGCGAGGACAACCGCAACGTGGCGCGCATGGCCCTCCTGCTCGCCGGCCTCCCGGTCGAAGTCCCGGGGCAGACCGTGAACCGCCTCTGTGGATCCGGCCTCCAGGCGGTCGCGAGCGCGGCCCAGGCGCTCAAGGCGGGCGAGGGCGACGTGTTCATTGCCGGCGGGGTCGAGAACATGACCCGCGCCCCCTACGTGCTGCTCAAGACGGGCGAGCCCTGGAGCCGTCGCGCCCCCGAAATCGCCGACACGACCGTGGGGTGGCGCTTCACGAACCCGCGCCTGAAACGGGAATGGACGATCGCTCTCGGGGAGACGGCCGAGGTCGTGGCCGCCCGCTACAAGATCACCCGGGTCGAGCAGGACGCCTTCGCCGTCGAGAGCCAGCGTCGCGCCGCCCGAGCGCTCGAGGCCTGCGTGTTTACCGATGAACTGGTCCCGGTGCCCCTCACCGACGGCACCACGTTCGCCAAGGACGAGTACCCGCGGCCCGCCACCTCCCTCGACGGCGTCGCCAAGCTCAAGCCCGCCTTCCGCGAGGGCGGCACCGTGACGGCCGCAAGCTCGAGCGGGATCAACGACGGCGCCGCGGCGCTGCTCGTCGTGGCCGACCCGGCCCGCGCGGGGGACGCCGGCACGCCCCTCGCCCGCATTGTCGCCACGGCCGTCGCCGGCGTCGATCCGAGCTGTATGGGCCTCGGTCCTATCCCCGCGACCCGCAAGGTCCTCGAACGCACCGGTCTCAGCCTCGACCAGATCGACCTGATCGAACTGAACGAGGCCTTCGCCGCTCAGGCGATCGCGTGCATCCGCGAGCTCCACCTCGACCCCGAGCGCGTAAACGTCTACGGCGGCGCGATCGCCCTCGGCCACCCCCTCGGGGCGACGGGCGCCCGGATGCTCGTGACCCTCGTCCACGCGCTCCGACGCCGGGGCGCACGCTTCGGGCTCGCCACGATGTGCATCGGCGTGGGACAGGGCATTGCCATGATCGTGGAGCGGGCGTGATGGCGGCCTACGAGCATGTCCTCGTCGAACTCGCGGGCGGGATCGGGCTGGTGACCCTCAACCGTCCGGAGAAGCTGAACGCGTTCGACCGGCCCATGTGCGACGACTTGATCGCGGCGCTCGCGATGCTCGCGCGCAGCGACGGCGTGCGCGTCATCCTCCTCACGGGTGCGGGCCGCGCCTTCTGCGCGGGGGCCGATCTGGCGGTGCTCGGCAGCGACGGGCCCGCCCTCGTGGCCGCGGGGAAAGACATCGCGCTCGCCATCCGCAACGCGCCGCAGCCCGTGCTCGCGGCCGTCAACGGACCCGCCGCGGGCGGGGGGGCCAACCTCGCCCTCGCCTGCGACTACCGGATCGCGTCCGAGCAGGCGTCGATCGGGCAGGTGTTCCACAAGCTCGGCCTCGTGCCCGACTGGGGCGGGACGTTCTTCCTGCCGCGCCTCACCGGCATGTCCAAGGCGCTCGAGCCCGTGTGGAGTGCGCGCATGGTCCCCGCGGCCGAAGCGCTCGCGCTGGGACTGTTCGACCGCGTCGTCCCCCCCGCCCGACTCGAGCCCGAGGCCCGCGCGCTCGCGGACGCCTGGGCCGCGCAGCCCGCCGAGGCGGTACGGCGCGCGAAGCGCGCGCTCTACCAGAGCGCGACGAGCTCCCTCGCTGCCGTGCTGGATGACGAGATCGCCGACCAACAGGAATTGTTCGCCATGCCCGACGTGCGCGCGCGCATCGCGGGCGGGGCGTCCCTCGCGAAGAGGAGTGCCTGATGGGCCGCAAGCTGAACAACTTCGACGAATGGATCGATTATTTCCGCTACTGGCAGGACTCGATCGGTCTGCCCCAAGGCGAACTCCGCAGCTTTCAGTTTGAGGCGAAGTTCGGCGATCCCGAGGTGCCCCACATCGAGTTCGGCCACTACAAAGGGCAGCGCAAGTGGCCCACCGTGATGCACATCCCGGACCAGCGCATCCGCGACGCCCTCCTGAACCTGATCGTCTACCAGGGCGACACCGAATTCGCCTCCGTCGAGCAGCAGCGGAACCTGCTCCACCACGCCCCGTCGGACTACGACCTCCTCGCCCTCATGCGGGTGATGACCGAGGAGATGCGCCACGGCTGGCAGATGTCCTACCTGCTCTGCTCCCATTTCGGGGACGAGGGGAAACGCGAGGCGGCGAAGCTGCTCGAACGCCGCGCCGACGAGGGGGAACGGCTCCTCGGCTCCTTCAACGAGCTCGTGGATAACTGGCTGGATTTCTTCACCTACACCCAATTCATCGACCGGGACGGCAAGTTCCAGCTCACCATGCTCTCCGTCTCCGGCTTCGATCCCCTGTCGCGCTCCATGAGCCCGATGCTCAAGGAAGAGTCGTTCCACCTGGGCACCGGCAACAACGGTCTGATCCGCATCGTCAAGGCGGGCAAGATGCCGCCGGAAGTGATGCAGCGGTTCTTCTACAAATGGATCCCGACCGCCTTCGACCTGTTCGGCACCGATAACTCGTCGTCCGCCCACTGGGCGTACGCGTGGGGGCTGAAAGGCCGCTACGACGAGCGGGACAACAGCGTGGAGCCGGACAAGAGCAAGCTGAACGAGTACAGCCGGGAGCTGTACCGTCAGGAGATCGCGAAACTCGTCGACCGCCTCAACATGTTCATCCCGGAGCGCGACCGCTGGCTACGCGTGCCCGACACCAAGTTCAACCGCCACATCGGCGTGTACGCCCACCAGCGCTACACGGTCGATGGCACGCCGATCGACGACGCGGCACGGTACGAGGCCTACCTGAAGACGGTGCTGCCCCAGCCCGACGACTACGCGCGGGTGCACGCCATCGAGAAGGAGCCGGGGTGGATTGAGCCGAAGAAGGCGGACAGCCTCCTGAAGTGACGCGAGCGCTGGTGATCGCGCACCGCGGCGCGTCGGGGTACGAGTACGAGAACTCCCGCGCCGCGTTCCGGGCGGCCCGCGTGCGCGGGGCCGACGGCGTCGAGCTCGACATCCACGCCGCCGCCGACGGCACCCTGTTCGTCCACCACGACGAGGTCGTGAGCGGGACCCACATCACCCGCTCGAGCGCGATGCAGGTGCGCGCCCTGCGGCTGCCGAACGGCGAGGCCGTGCCGACCCTCGAGGACGCCCTGGCGGCGATCGACCCGGCCCTCCAGGTGTACGTCGAAGCGAAGTCCGTTCCCGAATCGGTCGACGCACGCCTGCTCGCGACCCTCGCCGCCCGAGCGGCGAGCGCCGGCGCCGATCGCGTCGCGGTCCACAGCTTCGACCACCGGATCGTCCGGCGCCTCGGCCTCGCTCAGCCGACGCTCGCGCGCGGCGTGCTCCTCGCCTCCTACCCGCTGCGCCCGCTCGAGGCGCTCGAGGGCACCAGCGCCACCGTGCTGTGGGAGGAGCAGAGCCTCATCGACGCCGCGCTGGTCGACGCGGTGCACCGCGCCGGGTACCGCATCTACGCCTGGACGGTGAACGACCCCGACGACATGCGACGCCTCCTCGGCCTCCACGTCGACGCGCTCTGCACGAATGTCCCCGACATCGCCCGCCGGGCCCTCGAGGCCCACCCGGCATGACGCCCCCGCCGCGCGTCGGGGTCGTCGGGGCGGGAACCATGGGGCACGGCATCGCCTATGTCGCCACCCTCGCCGGCTGCCGCGTCGCGGTGACCGACCAGCGGCCCGACGTCCTCCCCGGCGC
Organism: Gemmatimonadales bacterium; assembly: GCA_035538175.1. Taxonomy (GTDB): domain Bacteria; phylum Gemmatimonadota; class Gemmatimonadetes; order Gemmatimonadales; family GWC2-71-9; genus AG41. The sequence continues at coordinate 9,978 of DATLKW010000473.1, forward strand.
GATCCGCCGCATCGGGGACCTGCTCACGGGCGGGGTGAAGCGCGGCAAGCTCGCGGCGGCGGACGTGGCGGCCGCCGCGGAGCGCCTGCGCGCCGAGCGCGACCTGCTGCCGGTGGTGCGCGACGCCGACGTCGTCATCGAAGCCGTCGTCGAGGATCTCGGCATCAAGCAGCGACTCTTCGCAGAGCTCGAGCGGGCCGCCCCGGCCGACGCGCTGCTCGCAACCAATACGTCCTCCCTGTCGATCGCGGCCATCGCCTCCGGCATGCGCCGGCCGGCCCGGCTCGTCGGGATGCACTTCTTCAATCCCGTCCACGCCATGCGGCTGGTCGAGGTGATCCACCACGCGAACACTGACCGAGGGGCGGTCGAGCGGGCCGTGGAGCTTGCCCGCCTCTTCCGCAAGGAGCCGATCGTCGTCCAGGACTCTCCCGGCTTCGCGTCGAGCCGCCTCGGGATGGCCCTCGGCCTCGAGGCGATGCGCATGCTCGAGCAGGGCGTCGCCAGCGCCGAGGACATCGACAAGGCGATGGAACTCGGCTACAACCACCCCATGGGCCCGCTCAAGCTCACCGACTTGGTCGGCCTCGACGTGCGGCTCGCCATCGCCGAGTACCTCTACCGCACCCTCGAGGAACCCCAGTTCGAGCCCCCGCGGATCCTGCGGGAGAAAGTCGCCAAGGGCGAACTGGGAGAGAAAAGCGGGCGGGGCTTCTACGCCTGGGGCGCGCCGGCGAGCCCGGGCCCGCGGAGCGCTCGGCCGGGCTGATGCCCCCCGCGCGCCCTCGGCGGCGCACACCGGAACCGGGAGGTCGAGCCCTGGAACGGCGCACTCGCATCACCGACGTCCATATCCACATTCAACCCTGGCGCGAGCTCAAGCCGGCCGTGCTGGAGGTGATGTGGCGCGACAAGCACGCGGAGCGCGACCGCCTGATCCAGCTCATGGAGGATCCGCACGCGCTCCTCGAGGTCATGGATCGCGCGGGCGTCTGGCGCGCCGGCCTGGTCAACTACCCCTCCCCCGACGTCATGGGCTTCACCACCGCCACGAACACCTTCGCCGCCAACTACGCCCGCACCGACCCGGAGCGGTTGCTCCCCTACGGCGGTGTCCACCCGCGCTTCACCACCGACCCCGCAGGCGATGTGGACCGGCTCGTCGACCTGGGCATCCGGCTCGTGAAGATCCATCCGCCGCACCAAGGGTTCCCGGCCAACGCGTACACGGCAGGCCTCACGGCGCTCGGCACCATCTACCGGCGCTGCGAAGAGCGCGGTCTTCCGGTGATGATTCACACCGGGACGAGCATCTTTCCGGGCGCGCGCGCGAAGTACGGCAGCCCCATGGAGCTCGACGACGTCGCGATCGATTTCCCCGACTTGGTCATCGTCATGGCGCACGGCGGCCGACCGCTCTACATGGACGAGGCGTTCTTCATCCTGCGCCGACACCACCGCGTGTGGCTCGACGTTTCCGGGATACCGCCCGCCCGCTTGTTGCAGTACTTTCCGCGTCTCTCGGAGGTCGCCGCCCGCGCCGTGTGGGGCACGGACTGGCCGAGCCCCGGGGTCACCGATCTGCGCGCCAACATCGACCAGTTCCTGACGCTGTCGCTCAACGACGAGCACAAGAAGGCCATTCTCGAGACCAATGCGCTGGTTCTGCTTCCTCCTCGTCGCTAGCCCCCCCACCGCCGGGGCCCAAAGCGCCACGGCCAAGACCCTCCACTTCGACCTCACCGCCATCCCGGCGACCCGCGACTCGTTCGTGTTCCGGTTTCACGGCAGCGAACGGGGCTGGGCGGTGTGGCAATACGAGATCCGGCCGCGCGAGACGACGCAGCAGGTCGTCTACTCGGCCAGCTCCGAGTTCCGACCGGTAGAAGAGGAACGGATGCGGGTCGTGCTCGATCGCGTGACCGGGGCCCCGATTTCCACCTTCCACCGCCTGGAGCTCTTCTCCCCCCAGAGCGACACCGTCATGATGGAGCACGATCTCGCGGTCGCGCACGGCGCGATCACGGGGCGGCGGCGCACCGGCACGAAGAGCGGCGACGTGCAGATCGCCCCCGTCGACCGGTCCTTCGCCCCGGGCACTGTGCTCGGCGACTACGTCCTCATCGCCGGCGCCGTCACCAACGCGGAGCCGGGCGATTCGCTCGCCGCCCCGGCCTATAAGGAGTTCGCCGATTCCCTCGTCACGCTGAGCGTCGTCGGCGAGCGGCCCGCTCGCATCCGCGTGCCCGCCGGCTGGTTCGACGTCGAGCAGCTGCGGAGCGGCAATTTCCGCATCTTCGCCACCCGCACGCCGCCCCGGCGCGTGGTCAAGGGCGAGACGCTCGACCAGGCGTTCTCGTTCGAGCTCGTCCACTCGGGGCCCGTGATCCCGAGCGAGGAGTGACAGTGCCCCGGTCCGTTCCAACAGAGAGTGGAGCATCCATGCACGGTAGCGTCGGCGGGCGACTCGGCCGCGTCGTCGGGGGAGCCCTACTCCTCGTGGGGAGCGTCACGCTCCGGGTGACGGCGCAAGCGGGACACATCCCGTACGAGGCCTTCACCCTCCCGAACGGCTTGCACGTCATCTATTCGGAGGATCACGCCACGCCGATCGTGTCGGTCGACGTGTGGTACAACACGGGCTCGCGCAACGAGCGAGCCGGTCGCTCCGGGTTCGCGCACCTGTTCGAACACATGATGTTCGAAGGGTCGGCCCACGTGAAGAAGGGCCAGCATTTCCAGCTGGTCTCACGAGCCGGCGGGACGGAAAACGGGAGCACCGCAGAAGACCGCACGAACTACTTCGAAACCGTGCCGTCGAACCGTCTGAACCTCGCCCTCTGGCTCGAGGCCGACCGCATGCGGTCCCTCGCCATCACCGAGGAGAACTTCAAGAACCAGCGCGAAACGGTGAAGGAGGAGCGCCGGCTCCGCGTCGACAACCAGCCCTACGCCCCCGCGTTTATCGACGGGATGACGTGGGTCTTCGATAGCAGCACCTGCTTCGCCTACGCGCATACCGTCATCGGGTCCATGGCCGACCTGGACGCCGCCCAGCTCGGCGACGTCCGGGCGTTCTTCGACACCTACTACGCCCCCAACAACGCCACGCTGGTCGTGGTGGGCGACTTCCGGCCGCTGGAGCTCCGCCGCCTCGTCAACCAGTACTTCGGCGACATCCCGCGCCACCCCGATCCGCCGGCCGTCCAGTGCAGCGCCCGCGGCGGCGCGGCCCGCGCCCCGCGCGAAGTTACCGACGACCATGCCAACCTCCCGGCGCTCGTTCGGATCTATCGCGTCCCCCCACACGCCGACCCCGATACGCCGGCCCTCGAGCTCCTGAACATCATCCTTGGCCAAGGCGAAAGCTCCCGCCTCAACGTCGCCGTGGTGCGGCGGGCGAAGGCCGCCCTCGGCACGCAAGTCACCATGAACCCGTTCGAGTCGCGCCGTGGCCCCGGCGTGCTGCTCGCGCTCGCGATCGCGAACCAGGGAATCGGACTGCCGACGCTCGATACGCTGGTCTCGGCTCAGCTCGACACGCTCCGCACGACCGAGGTCTCGGCCGATGAGCTCACCAAGGCGAAGAACACCTTCCGGGCGGGTTACATCCAGACGCGCGAGACCACCATCGGCCGGGCTGAGGAGTTGCATCACTACGACATGTTCCACGCGTCCGTGGCCGAGATTAACACCGACCTCCCCCGCTACCTCGCGGTGACCACCGCTGACATCCGGCGCGTCGCGAGCAAATACCTCGACCCCGCCAACGCCCTGGTGCTCCTGGTTCGACCGGCGAGCGCTCGCGCGACCACGACGGGAGAGGCCCCATGACGCGCCCCCTACTCGCTCGCCAGCCGGGGTGGATCGGGGCTCCGCTCACCGCGGGCGCGCTCGCGCTCCTCTCGCTTGCGGGCGGGCTCGCTGCCCAAGCCTTTCCCACGACGCCGCCGAAGCCCGGCCGGCTTGCCCCCGTGCGGTTTCCCCCCTTCAAGGAGACCACGCTCCCCAACGGCGTCGCGCTCGTCGTCATCGAGCGCCACGACGAGCCGGTCGTCTCCGTCAGCCTCTCGTTTCGGGCGGGCGCCCTGTACGATCCCCCGGGTAAGGAAGGCCTCGCCGAACTCGCCGCCGAGCTCCTCTCCAAAGGCACCGCGACGCGCACGGCCGAACAGATCGCCGCGTCCATCGAGGGCGTCGGCGGCCACCTCTCGGCTTCGGCAGGCGCCGACGTGCTCACCATCTCTGCCGACGCCCTGAGCGACCAGGCCGAGCTCGTGTTCACCTTGCTCGGCGACGTGACCCTGCACTCCTCGTTCCCGGCGAGCGAGCTCGAGCTTGCGCGCACCCGCGCGCTGTCGGCCCTCGCCCTGCAGCTCTCCCAGCCCGGGATCGTCGCCGAGCGCGCCTTCGCGCGCGAGATCTATGCCCCACACCCCTACGGGCGAAGCCCGACCCGCGAGAGCTACCGCGCGGTGACGACCGAAGACGTCGTGCAGTACGCGCGCCGCTCCCTGCGCCCGGGTGGGGCGCTGCTCGTGGTGGCGGGCGACGTGACCGACAACCAGGTGCGCGACCTCGTCGCGCAGGCGTTTCCGGACTGGCACGGAACGCCGCCCGTCGCGCCGAGCCCGCCCCGGCCTCCCTCCCACCTCGCGTCCGACATCCTGCTCGTGCACCGGCCGGGATCGGCGCAGGCTAACCTCGTCGCGGGAAACACCACCACGCTCGCCGGTGACCCCGTCTACTACGCGGGACGGGTGGCCGCCCAGGTTCTCGGGGGTGGAGCGGACTCGCGTCTCTTCCTCATCCTGCGTGAACAGAAGAGCTGGACCTACGGCGCGTACGCCGGCCTCCACCGCCACCGCGGCGTCGGCTACTGGGAGGCCACGGCTGAAGTGCGCACCAACGTCGCCGACAGCGCGCTAAACGAGCTCTTGCGCCAGATCGAGCGGATCCGCACGGAGACGATTCCGGATTCGGAGCTCACCGCGGCCAAAGGGTTCCTGATCGGCTCGTTCCCGCTCTCGATCGAGACCCCGACGCAGATCGCGAGCCAAGTGGCCGCCACGAAGCTCCTCGGGCTCGGCGACGACTACCTGCGCCTGTACCGCGAGCGCCTAGCCGCCGTCACCGCCGCCCAGGCGCGGGCGGCCGCCGCGCGGTTGTTCCAACGTCCGGCGCTCACCATCGTCGTCGTGGGCGATGGCACAGTCCTCTACGACCGGCTCCGAGCGATCGCACCCGTGCGCGTCGTGGACGTCGACGGCAAGTCGCTCACGCCCGCCGAGCTCCACCCCACCGCGACCGCGGTCGAGCTCGACGCCACCCAATTCGCGGTCCACACCGACAGCTCGCGCGTCCTCGCGCAGGGAAATCCGCTGGGGTTCACCGTGTCCGAAGTGCGGCGCGTGGCCGATTCTCTCGTGTGCGCCGAGCGGTCAAATTTGGCCGACGGCGCCTTCCAGCAACAAACCACGGTCGTGCTCGACGCGCGCGACGGGACCGTTCGACGGCTGGACCAGACGAGCCTCCAGCGGCAACAGAAGGCCGAGACGCACCTCGTCTACGCGGGCGGCCGCGTCAAGGGCACGAGCGCGACGCCGCAACAAGACGGCTCCGTGAAGCGGGTCGAGATCGACACGGCCCTCGCCCCCGGCACGAGCGATGAGAACGCTGTGCCCTGCGTTGTCACGGCTCTGCCCCTCGCTCCAGGCAAAACGTTCACATTGCCGTTCTTCACGCCGAGCGAAAACGCCATCAAACTGCTCACGTTCAAGATCGGCACCCCGGAGAGCGTCACCGTCCCAGCGGGGACCTTCCAAGCGTTTCCGATTAGCACGACGGGGTCGCGCGTGCCGTTCACGATGTGGGTCAGCACCGACGCGCCGCGCCGCATTCTCAAGAGCGAGTTTAGCGGCCAGCCGTTCGTCGTCGAGCTCGTCAAATAACGCCACCGCGGAGGAACCCACGCATGCGGCTACCGCTCGTTCTTGGACTCGCGCTCGCCGCGGGATGCGCGGGGAGCGCGGCGTCGCGCCCCGCGCAACCTGGACCCACACCCGCCCCGGCCGCTCCGTCCCCTTCT